>CAZFXB010000042.1:0-13621 GCA_964522835.1 uncultured Oscillospiraceae bacterium | reverse complement strand
ACAGTTTTGAGGATATTGTAGAAGGATCCTCCTACTACGATGCAGTTCTTTGGGCAGTGGAAAAGGGAATTACCACTGGTGCCGACAGCACTCACTTTGCCCCCAAGGATACCTGTACCCGTGCTCAGGGGATGACATTCCTGTATCGGTACAATAATACGAAATAAATGCATCGCAAAAATGTTGGGTGCAGGTCAGCTGTGTTGGCTGCCTGCACCCAACATCTATTTTTTAAACATTATTATCATTTGGTTGACATTTTATCTTCAAACGTGTAGAGTGATATGGATGTGAAGTGTGTTTGGAGGAAAGAAATGAAAAAGACCAGTTTTCAGGAATTAAAGCCTCAGGTGAAAGAGGTCTGGCGGCTCAGTCTGCCTGCAATTTTAACCCAGATCACCACCATTGCCATGCAGTATATTGATTCTGCCATGGTGGGCTCTCTGGGTGCAAACGCTTCGGCGGCCATTGGTCTGGTGTCAACCAGTACCTGGCTGCTGTCCGGCGGTCTCTACGCCGTTTCTACAGGCTTTTCCGTTCAGGTGGCGCACCAAATTGGTGCGGGCAATACTCCGGGTGCAAGGAATGTGGTTCGGCATGGTTTGATTTCTGCGGCGGTGGTGTCCTTGCTGCTGTGCCTGGTGGGGCTGCTGCTGTCTCATCCGCTGCCCATTTGGCTGGGAGGCGACAGCGCCATTTGCCCGGATGCGTCAGATTATTTTCTAATGTTTGCTTTCATGCTGCCCTTTTCTCAGCTTAATTCTCTCACGTCCTCTTTTCTACAGTGCTGTGGCGATATGGTGACCCCCAGCGTGTTAAATGCAGTTATGTGTGTTTTGGATGTGGTGTTTAACGCTGTTTTTATTCCCCGATTCGGTGTGTTGGGGGCTGGTATGGGAACTACCCTGGCCTGTGTGGTGGTGAGCCTCCTGATGGCCTTCTTCTGCTGTATTCGGAATCCTCAGCTTCGGCTCCCAGGTACGGAAAAGGGGAGCTTTGACCCCGGAATCGTTCGGACCGCTGCCCAAATCGGACTTCCGGTGGCAGTTCAGGAGATCGCTATGAACGGGGCCATGGTGGCATCTACAGTGATTATTGCGCCACTGGGGGCTGTGGCCATTGCGGCCAATGCCTTCGCTGTGACGGCAGAAAGCCTTTGCTATATGCCCGGGTATGGAATTGGTTCTGCGGCCACAACTTTGGTGGGTAGAAGTGTTGGGGCCGGAAATGTAAAACAGGCCCGGCGTTATGGCCACATCTGTACAGCAATGGGGGCGCTGTTTATGGGGGCGTTGGGCGTTCTGATGATGATATTCTGTCCCTTTGTGTTCCAGCTTCTTACCCCGGACCTTTCTGTTCGGGCTCTGGCTGCCCGGGTACTTCGAATTGAGCTCTGGGCAGAGCCCCTTTTTGCTGTGTCCATTGTGGCGGCGGGAGCCCTCCGGGGGACGGGGGATACACTTGTGCCCAGCCTTATGAACCTGGGCAGTATTTGGATCGTCCGAATTGGTCTGGCTCTGCTCCTTGTGCCCCATTTTGGACTTATCGGAATGTGGGTGGCTATGACGGTTGAGCTGTGTGTCCGGGGACTTCTTATGCTCTTTCGGCAGAAAACCACTAAATTTTACAGTAAGTTTGAAAAAGCTGCTGCCTCCTCTTGAGGCAGCAGCGATTTTTATACGGTTCCGGTAACAGTCAGGGTGACCGTGCACGGTGTGGTGACCCAGGTGCCGTCGGTGCTTTGGGTGTAGGTGGCGGCTGGGACGGTGATAACCCCGGCAACTGTGGTAAACAGGCCAGTGGCGGTGTTATAGGTGTAATCGGTACCCTCTGTCAAGGTGGTTCCGTTGTAGGTGACGGTGATGGCATTTAGAATGGGATTGAAGGTGTCGGTAAGCACCACGTTGTCCTGTCCGGTTGCGGCAAGGCTTCCCGTGTTGCTGATGACGAAGGTGTAAGTGATTTGTCCGTTTTCTGTGACTGTGGCGGGGGATATGGCCTATGTAATGGTCAGATCAGCCCTGGATTCCATGGAAATGGTCTCCTGAGCGGTCAGATCAGCACCCTGTCCCGTCAAAGCGGCAGTGTTGGTGATGGCAGCGTCCTGGCCCAGAGGGGCGTAGCTTGTCACCTGGGCTTCATAGATAATGAGAGCGTTGCCGCCGGCAGGAATGCTGATTCCGGTGATGGTCAGAGGCGGCCCCGCTGTGACCGTGGGTGCTGTCTGTAGTGTTCCGTTTACATAATAACGGATTGAGCCATCGGCGTAGCGGAGGGGGTACAGTGTTTCGTTGTCGAAGGTGTAGCCGCCCAAGTCGTCCGTCAGGGTCAGATTTGTTAAAGCGGTACTGCTGCTGTTTACCATGGAAATCACGTAAGTGATATCGTCTGTTTGGGTTTAATCCTCTCTGACTGCGGTTTTGGTCAGTACCAAAGTCTCCAGCAGCTCACCGGTGACGGTGTTGGATTCCGTGGTACCGCCGCTGTAGCTTAGGGTTGCGAAGTTTGTAAAGGTTGCCATAGATACACCTCTTTCAGCTATTTTGAGGCTGGGCCTCAAAATAGCCTATGTATCAGGCAAAGAAAGTGTGCAGAAGGTACTATTTTGTTTTATTTGTTCGAATGGACAAAATCAAATGCAGAATTCCATAGCCAATGGCACCTCCGCTGGTATTGAGGATCAGATCTTCCACCTCGGTGACCCCAGTACCGAAGATTAACTGGCTGACTTCGATGAAAAGCGACAATAGGAAGCTATATAGGATGGCTCGCTTTCCGCAGCCTGTCAGCACAGGCAACAGCATACCCAGGGGAATAAACCAGACAAGGTTCCCTACAAAAATATAGACGAAGAAGCCAAAGCTGTATTTAAAGTATTTTAGCGTGCTGGTAAAGGGAACCCAAAGAATTTCGCCGTCCCGAAACAGGGGATGGGTTCCAAAGTCCGAACGGAATACGGTGATTCTGAGCAATATGATAATGTAAACGACAAAAATACCCCATAGGAGTTTATTTTTTGATTTGGGCATTTAGTTCTTCCCTCCGGAGAAGTGGTCACAGTAGGGGGCCAAGGTGCAGTTTTCGCACTGGGGACGGCGGGCAATGCAGACGGCTCGGCCATGGAGGACGATTCGGTGACAGAAATCGCTGCTTTCCTCCGGAGGAATCACCTGGCGAAGTTGTTTTTCCACCTTCAGGGGATCCTTTCCCTGACTCAGGCCCAAAAGACCGCAGATTCGGATGCAGTGGGTGTCGCAGACATAGCCCTCCTGTCCGTAAATGTCCCCCAGCAGCAGATTGGCGGTTTTTCTGCCAACACCAGGCAGCTTTAGAAGGTCCTCCATGTTGTCCGGCACTTTGCCTCCAAAATCCTGAATCAGCATCTGGGAGGCTAAAACAATATCCCGTGCCTTGTGCCGGTAAAAGCCGCAGGAGTGTACCATTTCCTCCACATCAGCAATGTCAGCCTGAGCAAAGGCACTGAGGGTGGGATACTTTGCAAATAGTGCCGGTGTCACCTGATTCACCCGGGCATCGGTACATTGGGCCGAAAGCCGGACGGCGATCATTAGCTCATAATCCTTTTCGTAGTGCAGGGCACAGGGAGCCTCCGGGTAGAGGGCCTTCAGGGCAGATATAATATTTGAAACTTTTTCAGTCATTTCCATGGTGTTCACTCCGTAGATATATGAAATCAAAATCCAGTATATCATATTTTCACGGATTGTGATATAATAATTTCAAAATCACAGAGAGGGGAAAGACCATGTACCAGCCCTTGGCAGACAGAATCCGGCCTACCACACTGGATGAAGTGGTGGGGCAGGAACACATTTTGGGAGAGGGAAAAATGCTCCGGCGAATTATTGAGTCGGGTAAAATTCCAAATTTGATTTTTTACGGCCCCTCGGGCATTGGCAAAACCACGGTAGCCAGCATTATTGCAGCAAAGACCAACCGTGCCCTCTATAAGCTGAACGCCACCACAGCCACCACCGCAGAGGTGAAGGAAATTCTGGCCCAGCCGGATACCCTGATGGCCCCCAATGGAGTGCTTCTCTATCTGGATGAGATTCAGTATTTTACAAAGAAGCAGCAGCAGTCCCTGCTGGAATCCATTGAAAATGGAAAGGTGACTCTGATTGCCTCCACCACAGAGAACCCCTATTTTTATGTGTACAATGCTATTCTTTCCCGTTCTACGGTATTTGAATTCAAGCCTATTTCCCAGGAGTCAGCCGAAAAAGCTGTGCACCGGGGAATCTCCATCATGGAGGGGCAGGAAAAGCTCCGGGCCCAGGTGGAGCCCGGAGCAGTGGAGCACATTGCAGCTGCCTGTGGGGGAGATATTCGGAAGGCTATGAATGCGGTGGAGTTGCTTTTTTCGGCCGGAGCCCAAATGGATGGAGAGATCCATATTACCCTGGAGGATGCCCAGGCTGTGACCCAGCGTTCTGCGGTGCGCTACGACCGGGATGGAGACAGCCACTATGATGTGATCTCTGCCTTCCAAAAGTCCATCCGGGGCTCTGATCCGGACGCAGCGGTTCACTATCTGGCCCGGCTTTTGGAGGGGGGCGACATGACCACCGCCATTCGACGGATGCTGGTGGTGGCGGCAGAGGATGTGGGCCTTGCTTACCCCACGGCGATTTCTGTCGTGAAATCCTGTGTGGATGCGGCGTTGCAGCTGGGCCTGCCGGAGGCCAGAATTCCCCTGGCAGAGGCGGTGATTTTCCTGGCCACCTGTCCCAAGTCCAATTCGGCCATCAATGCCATTGATGCGGCCATGAGTGATCTGAAAAAGGGAAAGTGCGGGGATGTGCCCGATCATCTGAAGGACTCCCACTACGGCGGTGCAAAAAAGCTGGGCCGTGGTCTTACCTACCAATATCCCCATATCTACCCCAATCACTATGTGAAGCAGCAGTACCTGCCGGATAACATTCAGGATACAACTTATTATGAATACGGCACCAACAAGATTGAACAGGCAGCCAAGGCCTATTGGGATCAGATCAAATAGCCAACAGTGCGCTGTCGTACCGCCAGGAGGAGATGTTCCCTGAGGTGGTGTAATAGCGGAGGGGCCCAGGCTCCCGGCTCTGGGGCAGCAGCTTTATGACGATCAGCTTGACCTTCTGCCGTTCCGGAAGAATGGCCTTGATATATACGGATACCCGGTCGCCGGGATACAGGTCATCCCGATACTCTGCCAGCCCTGAAAGATTCGGGGAAAGCTCGATAAATACCCCGTAATCCTTTACGCTGCGGACAATGCCTACCACCGTTTCTCCCACAGAGAAGCTCTCGGCGTTTTCCTGCCATGTGCCCAACAGCTCCTTGTGGGTTAGATTGATGCGGCGGAGGGCCAGATCCCGGGATGCTATGGCTACAAAGATGTTTTGACCCTCTTCAAACCGATCCCGGCTGTGGGTGATCCGGCTGACTGAGATATTTTCAATGGATAGCAGGGCAACATTTCCGCAGCCAATGTCGCAGAAGGCACCAAATCGGTCAAGATGGGTCACCACAGCCGGCAGCACGGTGCCGTCCCGAACCTGGTGCATCAGGTAATCCAGAGCTTCCTCCTGGGCCTGCCTTCTGGATAGGGTGATTTTGGGCCGATCCTCATAGAGACCTTCGATGGATGTGATTTTAAAACAGATGGGCTTGCCCACCCGGCTTAAAATGGCGATATCCCGCACGGTGCCGTCTTCGATGCCAATGGCGGTTTCGTTCCGGGGAATGTATCCCGTAACAGAGCCCAAATCCACCAGAAGATTGTGGGCAGCTGTGGCGGAGCGGGCGGTGGCCTCCAGAATTGTGCCTTCCAAATAGGCTTTTTTCAGCATTTCACGGGTCATATTCTGGGCCTGGAGCTCCAGGGGGAACATTCCTTCGGGGTAGTATGTATTGTTCATGTGGATTCCTCCTTGATGGACGATATGTTTTTTTGATTTATGTATGGGCGAAGGATCGCCCTAGATGGCCCTTCCGCCGTAAGCGGTCAGGAGCCGCCGGGCCTCCGGTGCGCCTACATCATCCGTCAGCACGGAGACAAGGTGCTTTTCCGGCTGGCCGGGACGATGGAGCAGAACGCCATTGCCTGCCAGGGGGGGCAGAGCCCCCATAAGATTGTTCCCGGCACTGTTGCCCCCTACGGCACCGAAGGGGTAAGCCACCAGCAGAGGATCGTAGCTGGGCGCCTGGGGCTGCTTACGGGTAGAGACCATGTAGCCCTGACGGCGGAGCCGCTGGCGGGCATTTTCGGCCTGACGGCCGTCTTCAAATTCAAATGTAACGGTAATTGACAAGTTGTTTCACTCCTTCCAGGGCTATTGTGGCCCAAAGGAGTAAAACTTATGCAGTTGAGGTGACAAAACATGGATGTAAGAGTAGGGGACACCCTGGTGATGAAAAAGCAGCATCCCTGCGGCAGCAAGGAATGGACGGTACTCCGTACCGGCATGGACTTTCGGCTGAAGTGTCAGGGCTGCGGCCATGAAGTTCTGGGGGCTCGGGCTAAATTTGAAAAGAACATTAGGGAAATCCACCATGCCGAATCCTGAGATCATCGCCCAGGCCCAGGGGCTTATGTATGAGCATTTTGGGTATTCCTCCTTTCGTCATGCACAGAGCACCCTGATCTCCGGAATTATGGAGGGGCGGGATGTGCTGGGGATTATGCCCACCGGGGCAGGCAAAAGTATGTGCTATCAGATCCCGGCGTTGATGCTGCCGGGGATCACCCTGGTGATTTCGCCCTTGATCTCCCTGATGCAGGATCAGGTGCGGGCGTTGAAGGCGGCGGGGATTGCAGGGGCTTATCTGAATTCGTCTCTCAGCTATCGCCAGTATCTAAAGGCTCTGAGCAATGCCCGCATGGGGATGTACAAGATTATTTATGTGGCCCCGGAACGGCTGGAGACGGAAGAATTTCTGGATTTTGCCCGCTCTATTGATATTTCCCTGCTGGCGGTGGACGAGGCCCACTGCGTGTCCCAGTGGGGCCACGATTTCAGACCATCCTATATGAACATAGCGCCCTTTGTGGAAAAACTGCCCCGGCGACCCCGGTTGGCAGCCTTTACCGCTACGGCGACGCCGGCAGTCAAAGAGGACATTTTGACCCACCTGAAGCTGCGGGAGCCGGAGACGGCGGTCACTGGCTTTGACCGGGAGAATCTCTTCTTTCGGGTGCTTCGGCCCAAGGATAAGAAGGAGGCGTTGCTGGAGTTTATCCGGCAGCACAGCGGAGAGAGCGGCATTGTTTACTGCTCCACCCGAAAACAGGTGGAGACGGTGACAGAGCTGCTAAAGGGCCATGGCATTGCCGCCGGACGGTATCACGCTGGACTGGAGGAGAGCGAGCGGCGGGAGAGCCAAAATCTTTTTCTCTATGACAAGCTTCGTGTTATGGTGGCCACCAATGCCTTTGGTATGGGCATCGATAAGCAGAATGTGAGCTTTGTGGTACACTATAATATGCCCAAGAATATGGAGGCATACTATCAGGAGGCAGGCCGTGCGGGACGAGACGGAGCCAAGGCAGAATGCCTGCTGCTCTATGGGCCGGGGGATGTCCACACGGCGGAGTTTTTAATCAATAGCTCTGTAGAGGACGGAAGCTCGCCCCAGGCGGTGGAAGCACGGCGTAAAATAGAAATGAACAAGCTGGAGGATATGAAGGGCTACTGCTTTACAGCGGGCTGCCTTCGCCAGTATATCCTGAACTATTTTGGGGAGGAGCACCCGGGAAAATGTGAAGGCTGCGGAAACTGTGTCGCACGAAAGAACATTCTGGCCGCCCTTCAGCCCAAGGCAGCTCCTGGCAGCCGGAAAACAGAACGGAGTCTTTATGATATGCTCAAGAGCGTCCGGCAGGACTTTGCAGAGCGCTCCAGCCTGCCTTCGGATTTGATCTTTACGGACAAAACCTTGCAGGATATGGCAGTGCGAAAGCCCCAGAATGAGTATGAAATGATGCAGATTCCAGGTGTCAGCCCGGTGAAGTACCAGATGTACGGGAAAACCTTCCTGCGGGTCATCCAAAGGAATCACCAGCGCCCCAGCGGGGTCAAATAGTTTACCCACAATATACCTGCCGGAATGGCACACAAACAAGGGAATTTGGCCCCGGGAAATGAATGGGGCCCATAGAGACGGGAGGAACCATTATGCCAGATTATGAACCGCCGGTATACCGGCCCCCGGGAGAAGGGCGAAGCTTTCTCGTCCAGGCCACCATTGGATGCAGCCACAACGGCTGTAACTTCTGTGGCATGTACAAGCAGAAAAAATTTCGGGTGCGGCCCCTGGATGATATTCTTTGGGATATTCGGGAGACTGCGGGATTTTTTAATCACTTTGAAAAGGTGTTTATCTGCGATGGAGATGCCATCGCCATGGATACGGAGGATTTGATTACCATCATCCGGGAAATCAAAAAGGATTTTCCCAAGTGTCGGCTGATCTCCACCTACGCAGGCCCCAAAAGCACCCTGAGCAAAACCCCAGAGGAACTGAAAAGGCTCCATGAGGCCGGCCTGGGCCGGGCGTACTTGGGCATTGAAACCGGCATGGATGCGCTGCTCAAGTCCACCAACAAAGGTGTGGATCGGCAGGAAATGCTGGAGGCGGGGCTTCGACTCCGGAATGCAGGGCTTGACCTGTGGGGGATTATTCTGATCGGCCTGGGCGGACGGCCTCTTTCTATGGAAAATGCCCGGGAAACGGCGAAAATTGTCAACGAAATGGCACCGCAGCATTTGTCGGCTATGAACTATACCCCGGTGGAGGGAACCAAGCTGGGCAATATGGCCCTGCGGGGGGAGTTTCAGGTGCTCAGTGCCCGGGAGAGCCTGATGGAAACCGCAGAATTGATTCGGCATCTGGATGTTTCCGGGATGCACTTTACATCAGATCATGCCTCCAACTATCTTCCCTTGAAGGGAACCCTTAACGAGGAGCGGGAGAAGCTCCTTGGCCTCATTGATGGAGCCTTAAATGGTACCGTAGGTATTCGCAGCGAGTATAGCAGAGGACTTTAAAAAGACAGCCTTCAGATTATTTCTGGAGGCTGTCTTTTCCCGTTTTTTTGCCTGGAAATTGTGCTATGATTTTGTCCAGGTGATGGTATGACGATTTATCTCGATGGGGTATTTCTCATCAATGGCTTTGTGGATTATCTGCTTTTGGTGGTTTCCGGGGGGCTGACGGCCACGCCCATTCGTCGGAGAAGAATCGCACTGGCGGGAGCCTTCGGGGGGCTCTATGGGGCAATCTGTCTGCTGCCCGGGTGGGGCTTCTTCGGAAATATTCTCTGGCGGGTCATACTGGCCGGGGTCATGTGTCTTGTGGCATTTGGGCCGGGCAGGGGACTTTTGCGGCAGGTGGTGGTGCTGTTTTTGCTGACAGCAGCCTTTTCCGGTGTGGTGCTGCTGCTGACGGAGCTGTTTTCGGCACCGGCGGCTTTCGTGGGGAACCGGATTTATTACCCCTTGGGTATGGGAACCCTGGTGCTGACAGCAGGCGGGGCCTATGGTGTGTTCTCCTGGGCCCTGAGCCGTATGGGCCACCAGGGCGGGGATATTGTGCCCGTGCGCCTGTGCATGAATGGAAATCAGCTGGAGCTGACGGCTCTGCGGGATACGGGCAACACCCTGCGGGATCCTATCACTGGGGAGGGCGTTCTGGTGTTATCTCCGGAGCTTATGAAAAAGCTGCTGCCCGGGGCAGATCGGGCAGCACTCTGTGACCCACAGTGCCTGATGGCCCAGATTCGCTGTACATATCCGGCCCTGCGGCCTAGATTGATCCCCTATAAGACTGTGGGGGTCAGCCATGGGATGCTGGTGGGACTGCGACCGGAGGAAGTGGAAATAGCAGGGAGAAGGGAAACGCTGCTTGTGGCATTTTCACCGGTAGAGATCTCTGATGGCGGGGGCTACCGGGCGCTTTTGGGAGGAAAAACATGATTGAAAGCATTGTTGTATGGCTGCGGAAAAAGAGAACTCCGGACAAGCTTATGTATATCGGCGGAAGTGATGTGCTTCCTCCGCCCCTTTCCCGGGAAGAGGAGGGGGAAACCATTTTGCAAATGGTTTCTGGAGACGAGGGGGCAAAGTCTCGGCTTATTGAGCATAATCTCAGGCTGGTGGTGTATATATCCCGGAGATTTGAAAGCACAGGCATCAATTTAGAGGATTTGATTTCCATCGGGACCATAGGACTTATTAAGGCCATCAATACCTTCCGGCCGGAGAAGAACATCAAATTGGCCACCTACGCATCTCGGTGTATTGAGAATGAAATCTTGATGTACATTCGAAAAATATCCTCCCATAAGTCCGATGTGTCCCTGGATGAGCCCATCAACACGGACTGGGACGGCAATGAACTGCATCTTGGGGATGTATTGGGCACGGATCCGGATGCTGTGTCCCGGCCTATGGAGGACGATGTGGATCTACAGCTGCTGCGTCAGGCAATGGCCCAGCTGTCTGACAAGGAAAAAACCATCGTGTCATTGCGGTATGGCATTGGCGGGGGCCGGGAAAAGACCCAAAAGGAGGTGGCAGATTTGATGGGAATCTCCCAGTCCTATATCTCACGGCTGGAAAAAAGAATCATTCTACGGCTTCGACGGGAGATCACAAGGCAAATCTATTAAAAGGGTTGTCCCTCCAGAAATTTTGCGATATAATGAACCCAATCAGGATTCCCCAAAACTTTGGGAGGTGGGTTTCATGCAAGTTTTTGAAATCGACAAAGCGACATGCCGAGGCTGTATGGGGTGCTTTACGGCCTGTCCCGCAAATGCCATTCACATGGAGCAGGAAAAACTGGCCATAGATCAGAGCCGCTGTATTGCCTGTGGCAGCTGCTTCCGCACCTGTCACCACGGAGCGATCCGACGGGTGTCAGAGCTGGAAAAGGTGCAGGGCTTTTTGAAAGCCGGGCGAAAGGTAATATTGTCCATCGACCCTGCCGCCGGGGCTTATTTGCCGGAGGGTGTGACGCTGGAGCAGTTGGCTTCCGGTGCGCAGAAGCTGGGGGTTTGGGATGCGGCAGATGCCAGCGAGGCATACGGAGCCGTGGCGGCTGAATATGTCCGCTTGATGCAGGAAAAGGGGCGGGAGAATCTGGTATTCTCCCACTGTCCTGTGGTACAGAATCTGATGGAGCAGTTTTATCCCCAGGTGCTCTCCATGCTGGCGCCGGTGGCTTCCCCTATGATTGCCCACGGACGTATGCTGAAGCGGGACTTTACCAGTGCAGCGGTGGTGTATGTGACCACCTGTGCAGCTCGGGGTGCCGAGTGCCAGGATGTGCGTCACTCTACCGAGATCAATGCAGTCATTACGGTGGGAGAACTGCTGGAGTGGCTTGCACAGGCGCACATTGACCTGAAAGAATGCGAAGAAGAGCCCCTTCTCAGTGAGGATGGGGGTATTGCCAGATTGGCGGCACTGCCGGGTGGCATGATGGAATGCGTAAACTATCTCTGTCCGGATCACAAGAAAAACCAGCTGGTGGTCGAGGGCATGTCGGCCTGTCGGGCACTGCTGGAGGAACTGAAGCAGGGGAAGCTCTCCAACTGTGTGATCGAAATGAATGCCTGCCAGGGGGGATGTTTGGGTGGTATTTGCGCTCCCGGAGAGAGCCGGGGCTGCTTTGAGGCGGCGCTGGGCCTTCGGGCGCAGGTGATGGCGGGAGAAAAAGAACCCGGCTATGATATCCATGGCATTGCCATGAATAACCCTACCATTGACTTCTCCGTGGGGGAACACATTCCAACGGAGGAGGAGCTTCGGCAGATCCTGTTTCAAATGGGTGTGGGAAACCCCAGACAGCGGCGAAACTGCGGCCAGTGCGGCTATGCCACCTGCCGAGAGCGGGCCGAGGCCATTCTGGGCCACCGGGAGCCGGTCAGCATCTGTGAGCCGGTGGTGCAGGAGGCTAAAATGGATATGTACAGTGTGCTCTATGAGCTTTTGCCCATGGCTGCTCTGCTGGTAGACGAAAAGCAGAAAATCCTGGACTTTAACCAGGAGGCAGCGGACTTGTTTGGTATGAAGCGGGGGCAGGAGAAATACATATTCGAAATTATGGATCCAGGCGATGTGCAGTATGTTCTCAGTACGGGGCTTAGTATTCGTCATAAGCGGATCGATATTCCTGAGCTATACCTCCGGGTGGAGGCCAGTATGGTGCCCCTGAAGCAGCTTGGCATGGTGCTGGGCCTGTTCTGGGATGTGACCGAGGAGGAAGAGGAAGAGAATCGACAGCTGCAATCACGCATCCAAAGTGTGGAGATGGCCCAGAAGGTCATCGATAAGCAGATGATGGTGGCCCAGCAGATTGCATTTCTTCTGGGCGAGACCACAGCCGAGACCAAAGTGACCCTGAATCAGCTGAAACGCCGAATCCTGGACGAGGAGGATGGAACGTGAATATCAGTCTGGATTATGGATATCACAGCATCAATCACTATGGAGAAGAGGTCTGCGGAGACCGGGTGAACATCCGAAGAAACAAGGATGATTTTGTCGGTGTTCTGGCTGACGGAATGGGCAGCGGGGTTAAGGCCAACATTCTTTCCACCATGGGCTCTACCATTCTTTCTACCATGCTGTCCGGGGGAGAGAGCGTTGCATCGGCGGTGGATGTGGTGATCCGCAGTCTGCCGGTGTGCTCAGAGCGGGGGATGAACTACTGTACCTTCTCTGTGGTGCATGTGGATAAGCTGGGGATTGCCAAGCTGGTGGAGTTTGACAATCCTCAGGCATGGATCATTCGAAACCGTCAGCTGGTACAGCCGGAGCGGAGCCTGCGGGTGGTAGAGGGGAAGAATATCTACGAAAGCAGTCTGCCCCTCATCGAGGGGGACATTATTGTGGTCACCTCCGATGGCGCTGTCAACGCCGGCATGGACAATCAGTTCTCCTTCCGGTGGAATTGGGACAGCGTGGCATCCTGGCTCTGCCAGCGGGGCCATCAGTTCTCCAGCAGCCGCCGCCTGGCCACAGAGCTGGTGGAGGCGGTGAATAATCTCTACGGGGGACGACCCACCGACGATGTAACCGCCATGGTACTGCGGATCCCTGAGACGAAAATCGTGAATATTCTGTATGGCCCTCCGGAGTACCCAGAGGATGATGCGTTTATGGTGCATGAATTCCTGGATTCTGAGGGGATTAAGATCATCTGCGGAGGCACCACCTCCAATATTGTTTCCCGGGTGATGGACAGTCCTGTGGTGACCATGCCGGAGACTGCTGCCGATGGGGTGCCCCCCATATCCTTTATGGCAGATATCGACCTGGTGACGGAGGGGGTGCTAACGGTGACCCGGGCCGGAGACATTATGGAGCAGTATTACGGCGATGAGAATGCTGATTTTCGGATATTAGATCAAAATAACGGAGCTGCTATTCTGGCTCGTCAGCTGGTGGAAGACTGTACGGAGCTGCGGGTGTTTATTGGCAGAGCTAGAAATCCGGGCTACGAGGACAAAAAAGTGCCCCTGGATCTGGATATGAAGATGAAGGCCATGGATCGAATCTGTACGTTGATGGATAGACAGGGGGTTCCGGTTTCGAAATACTACTATTAA
>CAZFXB010000041.1:0-13642 GCA_964522835.1 uncultured Oscillospiraceae bacterium | reverse complement strand
GCATATTTCTTATAAATATGCTTCATAGATACGCTGGACATAATAAACCCCCATCTTTGCTTGTTTAAGATGTAGTTATTCTAACACACGAAACTCATTCTGTATAGTATCCAATTTACCAAAGGTTTTCAAAAACCTTTGTGAATTCTGACCACTGGACGAAATTTTCACCGATTTTCTGTGTATTTTTACAGCAATTTGCCCACTTCGTCAGCTGTAAGAATCCGGAAGCTTCCTTTCTCCAGTTCTCCCAATCGGAGTCCTCCCTCCCGTTCCCGGCGAAGGTAGGTCACCGGTTTTCCTCTGGAGGCCAGCATCCGGCGAACCTGGTGATACTTCCCTTCCCGCACAATGACCCGGCAGCCATTCGGCTTCTGAATCAGCTTGGCAGGCAGACACCTTGTACCGTCCCGAAGCTCTACGCCATTTTGAAAGGCCGCCACATCCCCTTCGTCCACCACACCGTCGATTTCTGCAAAGTATTCTTTCTCCACCTGGTGCTTGGGGGAGGTCAGCTTGTGGCACAGGTCTCCATCGTTGGTCAGCAGCAGAAGTCCCTCCGTATCCTTGTCCAGCCGCCCAACCGGAAAAAGATCCTGGTATTCTGTCGGCAGCAGCTCCATTACCACCCTGTCCCTGGGATCCTCGGTGGAGGTGACAAAGCCGGCAGGCTTGTGGAGCATCAGCACCACCTGCCCTCTTAGGGATATCTTCACCCCGTCCAGATAAATCTGATCCGTCTTTTCGTCCACCTTGTCCTCAGGCTTGCCGGCAGGCTTTCCATTCACCGTCACTCGTCCCTGGCGAATCATGGTTTTCAGTTCCTTCCTGCTTCCGGCTCCCGCCTCCGACAGGAATTTATCCAGTCTCATCATATATTTTTCCTCTTCGTTCTAGGTTGTCCTCCCGTCACATAGACTTGACCAGTCCACAAAACAAACTGTCAGGAGGCATCCCTATGGTCATATTCACAGCAAAACTAAACAAGAAAAAGTGTATCGGTGTTGTCGCCGCCGCAGCAGCCCTCATTCTGTTCATAATCTTTCTTTCTAACCGGGGCACCGGCACCGACTTGACCCCGGCCGCAGGAACAAAGCTGTCCACCCCGGAATCCCGGGTGGAATACCTGGCTTCCCAGGGTTACATCACCCCCCAGGAGCCCATTAAAACCCAGGAGGTCTTGATTCCCAAGGACTTCACAGAGGTCTACGCCCAGTACAACGCCCTACAGCAGTCCCAGGGCTTTGATCTCACAAAGTATAAGGGTAAGCGGGTCATGCAGTATGTATACCAGGTAGAAAACTGGCCCGAAGAAACCAGTGATCCTGTGTATGCCACCCTGCTGATCTACAAAAACAAGCTCATCGGCGCAGATTTGAGCCGCAGCGGCGCAGAGGGCTTCCTCCGGCCTCTGCTGGAGACCTGATTTACCGCCACAAGGGGATGATCGTAAGTCCCCGCTGCCTTCCATAGGTCACCGTGGCACCGGTGCCGCTGTGTGGATTTCCATCCCACACTGTCAGCAGAAGCTGGGCATTGTCCACCATATACCGGTTTCTCCGAAGCATACAGCCCTCGGAATAGTTCTGCTCCAAACACGTAACAGAATCACACTGCCCCAGGAGCGCCTGAAATCGTGCCTGTTCCTTCTGGGGCCAACGTGTTTCCTGTCCGGGACAGGGCAGGACCCCCTCCAGTGTGATGGGATACGCTCCCCGAAGCTTCACCACCAGTTCCCCGAACATAAGATCTGTCCCCCGGGCCATGCCGCAGAGGAACCGGCCTGTTCCGGCCTCACAGAGGCGGCGCAGCTCCTGTTCCATTTTGATCTTCAGCGCAACACACCTGGGATCCTGCTCATTGGAGCCCCAGGGCAGTTTTTCCGGACGATGGCCGGAAAAAGCACAGGTTTTTCCCATGGCCATCTCCCCTTTCAGCTATACTATCTCATATTTTCCCGAAAATGTACAGGAAAATTTTATTTCGGGTTGACAATACCTTGCACTGGTGCTATAGTGATTACCAACAGAATATCTGATGAACCATGTTTTCAGGGCAGGGTGCGTGGCGAAAGCTGCAATTCCCGACCGGCGGTGATGGCGAAAGCCCAGTCCGCGAGCACCTATTACGGTGCCGAACCGGTGAGATTCCGGTACCGACAGTAACCGGCCTAGCAGGGCCGGAAGTCTGGATGGAAGAAGATGTGTCTACACCTCCCCCTTAGTTATGTGACACCTGAATGCACGGCTGCATTCAGGTGTTTTAGCTTTAAGGAGGAATTCTTATGTCCAATCGAAAATCATTTGAAAAAACCCACCAGATGGTGGTCACAGCCATGCTGTGCGCTGTATCCTTTATCGCCGTACTGCTGGGTCGGTTTATCCCTGCTGTCCAGGGCTTTTTGAGCTACGACCCCAAGGATGCCATTATCGTCATCGCCGGATTTATTTACGGCCCCATGACCTCGGTGGTTATCTCCGTGGTGGTCTCCATCATCGAAATGTTCTTCGGCTCCTCTACAGGCATCTACGGCTGTATTATGAACATTGTGTCCACCTGTTCCTTTGCCGTTCCCGCCGCACTGATGTACAAAAAGCTCCACAGCATGAAGGGCGCAGGTCTTGGGCTGCTGCTTGGCACCCTGTGCGTCACCGTCATGATGTGCCTGTGGAACTACATCATTACCCCCTTCTACATGGGTATGCCCCGGGCCACTGTAGCCGCCATGCTCCCCACTGTGTTTCTCCCCTTCAACCTGATTAAGGGAGGCATCAATGCAGGTCTCACCCTGGTACTCTATAAACCTCTGGTTACCGCCCTGCGGAAAGCCGACCTCGTTCCCCAGCATCAGGGAAGCCAGGGCCACTTCCACGTGGGCTTTACCCTGATCTCCGTTCTGGTGCTTATCACCTTTGTCCTTTTGTTCCTGGTGTTCACCGGGGTGCTGTAACACCCCCATACAATACAATAAGGCTGCCTCATTTGCGGCGAGATTCGATCTCTCCCTTATGAGGCAGCCTTTTCTTTCACAATCATTTACAAGAACAGGGACACGGCACAGTAGACCAGTAGAAGTGCCATAATGGTGTTTGTAATCTTGGCATACTTGGAAAACAGTAGTTTAAACACAGACCCGAACAGGGACCAGCATAGGGTAAACGCAAAGCCAATAAACGCAAGCAACAATGCAAAGAATACAAGTGGCCCCCACTGTCCCTGATAATAGGGCAAAATATATGCCTCCATAGAGACAATACAATAGATATAGATCTTCGGATTTACAAATTGTAGGAGCAAACCAGAAAGCATACCGCTTTTTGAGTGATTTTCTTCAATCACAGAGGAGCTTCGAAAGGTTTTCCAGGAAAGATACAGCATATATACTGCACCAAGCACCAACATTGGTATTTTGATCTTGGGAATCACCGCTGACAATGTGTTGCAAAAAAACGTGCAAATCAGCATTACAATAGAGAAACCAATCCAGATTCCCAGATTAAAGGGAAAGGATTTACGAAATCCCAGCCGCCCTGCATTGGACATGGACATAATATTGTTGGGCCCCGGCGTAACCGCCGTCACAACTGCATAAGAAAGAAAATTCAACCAGCTAAACATATTGACCTCCTCAACCTCAGATGATATAATGTAACCAAAATCCGATATATCGGATTTCTTGTATATTGTACTATCAATCCAGTATTTTGTCAACAGGAGGCTTCTATGGAGCTGCAAAGAATCATTGGGGACAACATCAAAACCGTCCGGGAGAAAAAAAAGCTCACCCTGGACGCAGCAGCCAAGCTGACTGGTGTTTCCCGGAGTATGCTGGCCCAAATTGAAAAGGGGGATGTGAATCCCACCATCTCCGTCCTTTGGAAAATTGCAAACGGATACAAGGTATCCTTTACCAGTTTGATGGATAACCAGAGCCAAACGAATCTTTTGATTCGTGGGGCCGATGTATCCCCCCTCATAGAGGAGAGTGGAAAGTACCGAAATTTCCCCGCATTCCCCTTTCAAGAGGATCGGCTATTTGAAACATACCGAATCGAGATCGACCCGGAGGGTTTCCTTTCCGCCCAGCCCCACATGGCAGGCACCGAAGAGTATATTACCGTATTCGGAGGCAGTGTTGAGATTTGTGCCGGTCAGGAATCCTTTCAGCTCGCCGCAGGGGATTCCCTGCGGTTCCGGGCAGATGTACCCCATTCCTACAGGAATACAGGCTCCATCCCCGCCAGCCTTAGTATGCTGATTTATTATGCAAATAAATAACCCAACAGAACACAAAAAGGGCCGTTGCATTTCGCAACGGCCCATATTCTATTCCCCATCCAGAAGGTTTTGTGCGGACTGATCGTCCAGCTCCTGGACCTGCCGAAGCTTTCGGTTGATGGCCCGGGTTCTGGTACCCATCAGGGTTTCCAGATCGTTGCTGGTCTGCTGAAGATGGCCCTGCATTTTGGTCATTACATCCTCGAACTTCCCGAACTCGGTTTTCACCGCCCCCAGCACCTGCCAGACCTCGTTGCTCCGTTTCTGAATGGCCAGGGTTCGGAAGCCCATCTGTAGGGAGTTCAGCAGGGCCGCCATGGTGCTGGGGCCTGCCACATTGATGCCGTAGTCCCGCTGAAGGGTCTCGATCATGCCCAGATTCACCACCTCGGCATAAAGGCCCTCAAAGGGGAGAAACAGAATTCCGAAGGTGGTGGTATAAGGAGGCTCCACATACTTGTCCCGAATATCCTTGGCGGACTTTTTCAGCACCGTCTCCAGCGCCTTTCTGTGCTCCGCCACGGCGGCGGTATCCCCCGCCACAATGGCATCCTGAAGGTGCATATAGGTATCTCCCGGGAATTTTGAGTCAATGGGCAGATACACCGGGGTGCCGTCGCTGCCGGGCAGCTTTACTGCAAACTCCACCCGCTCCCGGCTGCCGGGAATGGTGGCCACATTGGTTTCGTACTGCTCCGGGGACAGGATCTCCTCCAGAATGGCCCCCAGCTGGATTTCACCCAAAATGCCCCGGGTTTTCACCCCGGAAAGCACCTGCTTCAAGCCACCCACATCGCTGGCCAAATGCTGCATTTCACCCAGGCCCTTGTAGACCTGCTCCAGCTGCTGGGACACCTTCTGGAAGGAGTCGTTGATCCGGCTTTGCAGGGTCTCCTGTAGCTTTTCATCCACAGTGCCCCGAATTTCGTCCAGCTTTTTGGCATTCTCCTGCCGCATTTCCGTCATGGAGGTCTGCATACTCTGCCGCAGGGCCTCCATTTTCTTTTCGCTCATGTCCTCCAGATTGTGCAGTCTGGTCTCCATGCTCTTCATCTGCTGCTCCATGGCTTTGGCCATGGTCTCCTGCCGTTCCATCACGTGCCGGTCGATGGAGGAAAGCCGCTCGGTCTGAACCTGAGAAGCCTCCTTCTGTCCCTCGGAGATGGCAGATTTCATATTCTGAATGTTGCCGGAGATCCCCTCTCCCAGGGTATGAACGGAGGCAGAAATGGTACTGCCCATGGTGCTTACCGTAGATACCACCGCCTGCTGGGTTTTATTTTGCCCCTCCATATCCTGCTGTAAAAGCTCCGCTTTCAGGCTGTCCAGCCGTTTTTCCAGTGCCTCCGTCTGCTTCTGCCCGCCGGTTTTCATCACCAGCACCACCAGAAGCCCCAGCACCGCCAAAAGCAGCACAATGATAATTGCTTCCATAGCTCCTCCTTCACACGCTGACCTGTTGAACTTCTACGCATTTTCCCGTGTCCAGATCCACAGTAAATACTGCACCGGACAGAATACAGGGGCCCTCCGGGGATTTATAACGACTGTAGAGGCCCCCACGGAACTTTTCAATGCTCAGTTTGGGATCAATTCCGATAACGGAGTGTCTGGGGCCGGTCATGCCAAGATCGGTAATATAACCCGTACCATTGGGCAAAACCTGGGCATCTGCGGTGGGCACATGGGTGTGGGTGCCCCAAAGGGCAGTCACCTTGCCGTCCAGCATATAGCCCATGGCCAGCTTCTCGGAGGTTGCCTCGGCGTGAAAATCCACCAAGATCAGCTTGGCCTCCTGCACCTCCGGCAGAATCTTGTCGATCATCAAAAAGGGGTTATCCGGGCCGCAGTCCATATTCACCCGGCCGATCAAATTCACAACAGCCACATCCCCAATTCGGGAATCAAAAATTCCATAGCCCCGCCCCGGGGTCTGCGGGGCATAGTTGGCCGGTCTCAAGATATAGGGACACTCATCCAGATATTCATGGACGATTCTCTGCCGAAATGCGTGATTTCCCAACGTAATCACATCTGCCCCTGCATCCAGCATATCCTCTGCCTGCTCCGGGGTAAGCCCCACATTGGATGCGTTTTCTCCATTTACCACCGTAAAATCGATCTGGTGCTCCCGCTGGAGCCGTCTTAAGTTTTTCCCCAGAAAACGCAGCCCCTGAGGGGCCACCACATCGCCCACCGCTAAAATCCTTGCCAGCATAGTTTCCTCCTGTGTTCCGTTTCATGGATATAAACAATCAAACTTTTTCGTCTATCATTATAGCGTAATCTCACCCAAATTACAACGAAAAACCCGCTGCCCAGGGGCAGCGGGTGAAAATTCAGCTTTTTACTTGGCGTATTCCACAGCCTTGGTCTCTCGAATGAGGTTGACCTTGATCTGTCCGGGATACTCCAGCTCGTTTTCGATTTTCTTGGCAATGTCACGGGCCAGGATAATCATGTTGTCCTCGGAAACCTCCTCGGGCTTTACCATGATCCGAACCTCACGGCCTGCCTGAATGGCGTAAGCCTTTTCGACGCCCTGGAAGGAGCCTGTCAGAGCCTCCAGCTTTTCAAGACGCTTCACATAGTTCTCCACGTTCTCACGGCGGGCACCGGGACGGGCCGCAGAGATGGCATCGGCTGCCTGCACCAGGCAAGCGATGATGGTCTGAGGCTCCACGTCGCCGTGGTGCGCCTCGATGGCGTGAACCACCTGAGCATTTTCCTTGTACTTTTTGGCCAGTTCAACGCCCAGAGCAACATGGCTGCCTTCCATCTCGTGGTCAACAGACTTACCCAGGTCATGGAGCAGACCTGCACGCTTGGCAATGGTCACATCCTCACCCAGCTCTGCTGCCATCAGGCCGCTGAGATGGGCCACCTCGATGGAGTGGTTCAGCACGTTCTGGCCATAGCTGGTGCGGTATTTCTGCCGACCCAGCAGCTTAATGAGCTCAGGATGGAGACCGTGAACACCGGTTTCAAAGGTGGCACGCTCGCCCTCCTGCTTGATGGTCTGCTCCACCTCACGGCGGGCCTTTTCTACCATGTTGTCAATATGGGTGGGCTGAATACGGCCATCCGCAATCAGCTTCTCCAGAGCAATTCTGGCAATTTCACGACGAACCGGGTCGAAGCTGGACAGGGTAATGGCCTCCGGGGTATCATCAATGATGAGATCAACACCGGTCTTGGTCTCCAGAGCCCGGATGTTCCGGCCTTCACGGCCAATGATACGACCCTTCATCTCATCGTTGGGCAGTGCCACAACAGAGATGGTAGCCTCGGCGGTATGATCTGCTGCACAGCGCTGGATGGCGGTGGCGATGATCTCCCGTGCCTTGTCCTCAGCCTCATCCTTCAGCTGGGTCTGAACCTCTTTGATCTTCATAGCGGTCTCGTGGCGAACTTCAGATTCCACATTTTTCAGCAGATATTCCTTGGCCTCGTCGGTGGTCATACCAGAGATCTTCTCCAGCATTTCCAGCTGGGCACGCTTGATCTCAGCGACCTCCTCCTGAGTGCTGGCAACAGATGCCAGTCGACGGGTCAGCTCCTCGTCCTTCCGCTCATACTGCTCGGTCTTACGGTCCAGGGTAGCCTCCTTCTGCTGCAAACGGCGCTCGTCCTTCTGTAGCTCGGCACGGCGATCCTTGACCTCCTTATCGTACTCGGTGCGGCTTCTGTGGATCTCTTCCTTCGCTTCCACCAGCATTTCACGCTTTTTGTTTTCTGCGCTCTTGATGGACTCGTTGATGATCCGCTTGGCCTCCTCCTCAGCGCTGCCGATTTCCTTCTCGGCGGTACGCTTCCGGTAGGTGACTGCAATAGGGAACATAATGGCTGCGCCCACAATGAGGCCGACCAGAGTCAATATTACCTTAACGATCATTCTCTAAAAACACCTCCTTGATTTGATATAAATGAGAAAAGCAACGGTTATCATGCAACCTAATATTCAAGATTGTCTGCGTCTCCGCACTAATTCGCACCTCTTATTGTATCTCCTCGGCGGATAGTTGTCAAGAAAAATGAATAAAATGTTAATCTATTGTGTACAAAAAGGCTCTGGTACCACAAAATATGGCACAAAATACTGTCTCTACCCCCATCGGTTGGCCGCAAAATCAAAGTTCTCCTCAGTGAATATGCAAAACGGGCGTCTCACCGGCGACAGAGTTTCCGAAAGTCCCCTTCCGTTTAATCTGCCCCTGTGAAACAGCCCTTTCATCATTTTTCCTGATTCACCGCATCCAATCCCGCAAGGATAGAGTTTTTCACCATATCCTCCACAGCCTGATCGGTATAATAGGCCAGATGCTGCATCATCAGCACATTTGGCATGGCGTTGAGAATGGCCCTCTGACGCTGGGATATCACCTTATTTTTGTGATCCCGATAATAAATGTATCGGTCCCCGTCGAACACATCCAGTGCCGCACCCCCAAGATGCCCTGACTCCAGGGCATCGATCAGGGCATCGCTGTCCACCAACGGCCCCCGGGCCGTGTTCACAAGCACTGCCCCCGGTTTCATTTGGGCGATGGTCTCCCTGTTCAGAAAGTGATAGGTCTCCTCATTGGATGCAATGTGAAGCGTTAAAATATCACTGCTGCCCAGCAGGGCATTTCGTGGCAAATACTCTGCCAAGGCATCCATCTCCGGCCGCTTCGTCCGGTTCCAGTAGACAATTCTGCACCCGAAGCCCCGGAGCTGGGCCGCCACAGTTCTGGCAATGGGTCCCCCACCAATGATGCCCACGGTCATATTGTGCATCTCCCGGCCCCGAAGTCCGGAGACGGTATAATCCTGCCCCACGTAGCGGGAAAGGGCAGCCTTCACATTTCGAAGGGACATAAGCATCATCATAATGGCGCTGTCTGCCACACTGGCCGGAGAGTAGGTGATATTCCGCACCGGAATTCCAATGGATGCAGCGTATTCCCGGTTCATGTGCTCCACTCCAATGGTGCGGGTCACCGCCGCCTTCACCCCGTTTGCCCCATAGGCATCCCACATCTCCTTCGTCAGTACCACCGCTGACAGCACATTGATGCAGTCCATTCCCTGGGTGAGATAAGTATTCTGGAGCCCCGGCTTTTCCTCCACCATGGTCAGCTCCACATTAAATTCCGCAGCAAATCGTTCAAACAGTGCCCGTTCCGACTTTTCCACGGAAAAAGCGATCATTTTCATAGGTATATCCTCAAATCAGCAGCCGGTCATAATGCGGATGATCTCCTTGTCCGTCTCCCGCATTCCTTCGGCACCCAGGCGGCCCACATTCCGGATGGTGTTCTCCACACCCTTGGAAACAATGCCTTCGCCCCCACGGAATTGCTGTCCCTGAAGGTACATTTCATAGCCCATAATGCCCGCATCCACCGCAATGGCGATTTTCGCCGCACAGGAGGGCTTGGCACCGTCACATACCACACCAGAGGCAATGGCCAGTGCATTCACCAGCGTGTGATTGATGACCTTCAGATCTCCACCCTTCAGATATGCAATGCCGCAGCCTGCGGCGGCACCGGCGCTGACAGCCCCGCAGTAGGCAGACAGGCAGCCAATGCCCTTTTTCTGATGGATGGCAATCAGATTGCTGAGCACCAGCGCCCGGTACAGCAGTTCCTGGCTGCTGCCCAGCTCCTTTGCATACTCGATTACCGGCAGGGACACGGTCATGCCCTGGTTTCCACTGCCGGAATTCACCACCACCGGAAGCTCACAGCCGCTCATACGGGCATCGGAGCCTGCGGCAGCGGCAGCCTTGGCCCGCTGCTTTACATCTGTTCCATAGGTGGATAAGATCACGCTGCCGATGTTGGCTCCCCAGGAGTTTTTCAGTCCTTCCTGTGAAATGGCCGTGTTATAGGCAATCTGCCGGGAAATCACCGGCGCAATATCCTCAAGCTCCACAGTCTCCGCAAAGTCATAGATGCTCTCTACAGAAAGGGGATTCTGCTCCGCTTCCCCCTGTTCCACTTTCACAGGGTGATACTCCAGAATTTCCCCATTTTTCTCAACGGACACAATATTGGTGTGGCTATGGGCAATCCGCACCCGTGCCCACGTCTGGCCCCGGTACAGGGTAATCAGGATGTCCAGCAAATCCCCATCCTCCAGCGGTGCCACAGTGATCTCCGTGTCCCGCAAAAATGCGGCAATCTGCGCCTTATCCCCGCTGGTCACATCGGAGATTACCTCCAGAGCCCTTTCCGGATCTCCCGCCACAATACCTGCGGCAGCGGCAGCCGGAATTCCTTTCAGTCCGCCGGTGTTGGGGACAATAACACTCTTTACATTCTTGATGATGTTGCCGCTGACCTGGATCTCCACCCGTTCCGGCGCACATCCCAAAACCTTTCTTGCAATGGCACCGCAATAAGCCACTGCAATGGGCTCGGTACAGCCCATTGCAGGCAGCAGTTCCTGCTTCAGAATATCTACAAACACCCCGTAACGTTGGTCGTTTCTTTCCATAAAATCGCCGCTTTCCTAGTTTTTAAACATGCAGCACCATCTTTGCCAGATTGAAATACAGCAGCATGGACACAGAGTCCATAATGGTAGAGATCACCGGCGAGGCCATAATGGCCGGATCCACATGGATCAGCTTGGCAAACATGGGCAGGAGACTGCCGATGAATTTTGCAATGATGATGATAATAAACAAAGACACGGTCACCACCAGATTGATGACCCATTGACCGGGATAGGTAATGGCCAGCCGGGCAAAGTTTACAATACACAGTGCCACACCGCAGATGGCTGCCACCCGCAGCTCCTTAAACGCCACCCGGATCCAGTCCCGCAGCTGGATATCGCCCACGGACATACCACGGATAATCAGGGTGCTGGCCTGGGCTCCCGCATTGCCGGCAGTTCCCGTCAGCATGGGCATACAGGTCACCAGCAGAGGGAAGGCCACAAAGGCCGCCTCATAGTGAGAAAGAATGCTGCCGGTAAACATGGCAGAGATCATCAGGAACATAAGCCACAGGATCCGGTTTTTCGCCAGCGCAAACACGGAAGTTTTCAGATACGGGTGATCGGAGGGGGCAATGGCCGCCATTTTCTCCATATCCTCGGTGGCTTCTTCCTCGATAACGTCCATGACGTCATCGGCGGTGATAATACCCACCAGCCGGTTTTCCTTATCCACCACAGGCATAGCCATGAAGTCATATTTCATCATGGTCTGGGCCGAGGACTCCTTGTCGTCCAGGGTGGATGCCGTAATAATATCCGTCTCCATAATATCCTCAATCAGGGTATCATCGGGACTTAGCAGCAGCTCCTTCAGGGTCACAACGCCCTCCAGAATCCGCTTATTGTTGGTCACATAGCAGGTATAGATCTGCTCTGCCTCGTCTCCCTGGCGGCGGATATGCTCAATGGCCTCCAGCACCGTCAGATCCTTGTGGAGATCCATAAACTCTGCCGTCATAATACTGCCGGTGGAATCCTCCGGGTAGTTGAGGAACTGATTGATGAGGGAGCGGGTTTCAGGCTTTGCATTTCGGAGCACCCGCTTGACCACCATGGCCGGCATCTCCTCCAGCATATCTACCGCATCATCCACAAACAGATCCTCGATAATGGTGGCGATCTCCTGATCGGTAATGGCACCAATAACGATCTGCTGGGTCTCCGGCTCCAGATTGGCAAATACATCGCTGGCCTGATCCTTACTGAGGGTACGGAAGCATTTCGCCGTCTGTGCCGGAGTCAGGGTATCCATAAAGGCGGCTACATCTATTTCATTGGTTTCTGCAATAGTATCATGGAGCTTTTTAAATTGCTTGGTCTCCAGCAGTTCGGTGAGCTCCTCCACCAACAGCTCGGTATCTAAATTATTGTTTGACAACGGTCTTTTCCTCCTATCTCGTATCAATGAAAAAGAGAGGAAGTGTCAGAACAAAAGGGGCTCCTTTTGCTTACCGTTTCGTCCAACTTGGGCGCAGGAAAAACAAGGGAACCGATTCCTCTGTCCCGGTACTTCGTCCACTTATGTCCACTTGTCTTTCCCCCTTGTTTTGTCAATTTCGTACCAATCATCGTACCACGAATTTTGAAAAAATGCAACCCACAACCGCCATTCCCACTGCCTTGCAATTTTTTTATTGGAATGCTATACTATATAATTAGAAAACTGCGTCTAAGGAGACATTGCCATGAAGCCTGCGTCCCCGAAAAAATCCCCGGAGCAGAAGCTGTTCCAGGGGCTGATGGTATTTTTGACGGTATTGAGCCTGTGTAATCTGCTGCTTACCGCCTCCATGGTGGGGCTTGTGGGCACCATTTTGATTCTGGTTATGGTCTGGGGCATTCGCCGGGGAGACTATCCCCTGACCAGGGGCCTTGCCATATTTCTGTTTCTCTACGGCGGCAGCAATCTGGTGGTGTGCCTCATTACGCTGCTCTCCGGAGCCCAGGCCCGGATCTCTGCCCTGATCTGGCTGGCGATTTATTCCCTGCTGCTCATTCTGATTGGTGTGCTGCTTCTGGGCAAAAAGCTCCAAGCTTATCTAAAAACCGCCCCTCAACCGGAGGAAAAGGAACACAAAATCAACTTTTTCCACGGCGGCTGGCGGGATCTTTAACCCGAAAGCAAGCTCTCCCCCACAATGCGAGTGCCGAGCCGGAATCCCTCCAGAAACATGGTCTCATTTTCAATGGTGTGGAGTACGCTGCGATAAAACTCCACATCCTGATACAGCTCCCACTGTGCCTGCGTCATGGATGCAAGGAGCTTTTCCTCCCCACGCTGGAGAAATGCTGCATTTTCCTCATACTCTCTGTCCCCCAGCACAGGGGTATCACTGGGGTTCAAATGACCCAGATACAGTTCCCGGATTACGGATTCCATAACGTGCTCCTTTCCTTTAATGAACAGTAGCTTGTATAGTTCACTGGTACCATTCCATCTACAGTAGCATTATAGCATTGGTACTATTGTATTTCAATCGCTATTTTTACCAAATATTTTTCCTTTTCTTTATAGAAACCACACAAAAAAACGAGGTGATTTCATGCCCGTAAGTGATTCAAAAAAAGCAGCAAATAAGCGATGGACTTCCGAAAACTACACCCAGGTGAAGCTTTCCATGTCCAATCAGGAGGCCAAAGCTCTGGCAGATTATTGTGCCGCCAAAAATATTTCCAAAGCAGGGCTGATCCGCAGACTAATTAAGGAAACCATCGAAAATGACCTTGAATATCAGGCTATGGTGGAGAAAAAGGACTAAAGCAGTGCCCCCTTCGTTCCGAAATGACATGGTGGGATTTAAGGACTGCGTAAAGCCACCAAATTTGCACCAGCCAAAGGCTCCCTTGTGTAAAGGGAGCTGTTAGCATC
>CAZFXB010000040.1:0-13732 GCA_964522835.1 uncultured Oscillospiraceae bacterium | reverse complement strand
CAGCATCTACCGGAACCTGGTGCTCAAGTGCACCGGCTCTGTCTACAACCAGAAGAGCGAAAAGGTGCTGGAGGTTATGTTCTCCGCCCGTGAAAACCTGAAATCCTATGAAGATCCCGCCGATATGGCCCCCGGCACCCGTGGCTGGGAGAGCCCCGACTGGTGGACTCGCCCCGAGCACTACTACACCGACGAGGATTGGCAGAACATCTTCGACATCTGGGCCAATGAGAACCCCAGAGGGGACGAGATCCTCTATTGGGAGGATGTAAACGTGGGCGACATGCCCAACGTAACCCTGGATGGCCCCATCCACACCTCCTCTTCCCCCACACCTCCCTACGGCATGGCCGTCCAGGGCAGCCGTACCATGAAGGAGCTGGCCGATCCCGCAGAGCGGGCCAAGATGACCCGGGATCCCAAGTTCGGCGTATATATCCCCCAGGATATGCACCAGTGGAATCCCGAAGTTCCCCCCTATGATGATCCCCGCGCCAAGATGGGCCCCCCTCCCGGAGGCGCTCCCGGCGGCCCCAAGCCCGAGCCCAAGAGAAGCATTTTCATCAACTTTATGGGGCGTGACTTTGCCACCCGCCACATCAACAACTGGATGGGCACCCACGGCTGGATCCAGAACATCCGCTGGGGCATTATGACCCATCCCACCGAGCAGGGCTTTGACTTCCCCAAGAACACTGCTGTCTGCGAGATGATTGAGAAGATTCCCTGCATGAAGGGCAAGAAGTGCAACACCCACGGTCTTCAGTACGATGTTATGAAGATCCACTCTCAGGTCTACGACAAGTACGAGAAGAACGGCGAGCACTTTGTTGAGCTGGGCTGGTGGATCACCACCCTGAACGACGACGAGATCTACGAAGAGGGTGGCGCTACCATTAAGTTGCCCAGCAAGAACGACTGATTCTTTCGCAAAGGGTCACTGCACCGGTTGCAGTGACCCTTTCATTCTTTTTTGGAATCCTGCATATTCAAAATCGGAATTGCTCCCCACACGGACCTTCTGGTAAAATGGGGGCAAGAATTTGTGAAAGGAGCAGTGCATTTTGAAAAAGTTAACTGCCATGCTTTTAACCCTGTGCCTTCTGCTGGGGCTGGCCGCCTGCGGCGAAACAGCCCCTTCCTCCGAAGCTGCGCCGGAAATTACACCCCAGGCTTCTCTTTCTGTTCAGGAGCCGGAGCAGCCCCAGGAGTCTTCTCTCCCAGAGCCGGAATCCCTTCTGGAGGAAGATATCCCGCCCTATACCCCCACCGAGGAGGAGCTTTCTCAGCGGCAAGCCATTGAGGACGCCCTGAATCTGAAAAACAACCCGGATGCAACCTGGGTCTACACCTCCAGCACAGACTCCTGGACCCTTTCTCCTGTGGCCGCCGTGGTAAACCCGGTGCTGCCGGAGCAGCAGGGCGTTTCTGTCTGTGTTCCCGCTGCCTATGTGCTGGGCCTTGACACCGATGGGGACGGTCAGGCCGACATTACCGCCGCCGATGGAGAATACCAGGGCACTCTGGTCATTGACTATGACGCCCAAATCACCTCTTCCAACGGTCAGGTCTACACAGCTGCCACCGCCCCGGTGATTTTTACCACCGGAGCCGCAGGCTACGGCAGCCAGTATAACAGCTCTGCCTCTGCCAGCTATGTTTCCAATGGCTATATTTCCATGGCCTGCGGCAACCGGGGCAAGCAGGACGCTGTAAAAGACGATGCGGGCAACGTAATTTTCTACACCGGTGACGCTCCCTCCTGCCTTACCGATCAGAAGGCCGCTGCCCGGTATGTAAAGTACAACATACTTTTAGGCAATCTCCCCGGCAGTGTAGATCACTTTGTCACCACCGGTGGCTCGGGCGGAGCCGCCCACTCCACCATGTTCGCCGCCACCTCCAACAATCCGGATTTCTATGACTATCAGATCGACGCCGGTGCCGTTGGCGTATACCAGAACGGTGACGGCAGCTATTCCACCGCCGTCACCATCCATGGAGAATCCGTAGAGATCTCCGACGGAGCCTGGGGCTGCGTCAGCTACAGCGCCATCACCTCCCTGGCTCAGGGCGATATGGCCCAGGCCTTTGAGTACTATATGGACACGGGGTACGAATTTAACACCCCCTTCCAGGCTCAGCTGGCAGAATATCTGTCCCAGAGCTACATGGATTATGTAAACAGCCAGAATTTCACCGCCGATGAAGCTCAGTTGGGCTTTGACCTGAACAAGGACGGCGATCTGGAGGATGCCATCCCCCTGACCATTGAATATGATCCGGAAGCCCATCCCGAAACCAACGGCTATTACGGCACCTATCTCGACCTGTACCTCTGCGAATTCACAGAAAATCTCCAGTGGTATCTGGACAACCTCTCCTACGCAGAGGGCTGGAGCTGGTTTGACGAAAACGGTGCTCCCCTCAGTGACGATGCTGTAGCCGCCATGACGGACGAGGATCGGGCCCTGGCCTTCCTGGACGGTCGGTATGCCAAATCCTCCGGCGGCATGGGCGGGCCTCCTGACGGTGGCCCCATGGGAGGCCCTCCCGGCGATCTTCCTCTGGATCTTTTTGGTGCGGGCATCCGGGACGGGGGCCCCATGGCCGGTTCCACCGCTTCCTCCGGCGGCGGCACAGACTCCGCCAATTACGAAACCTTTGAGGCCATGGCCGAAAGCTACCACAGTGACATTTTAGAGATTCAGGCTGGGGACAAGTTCGGCAAAAACATTGTGGAACTCTATGACCCCTCCAATTACATCGGTGCAGAGGGCACCGAGGATCCCGCCTGGACCCGGGTGGTCATGGGTGCCATCGAGGGGGATATGCCCATGATGACCTCCCTGAACCTTCAGCTCCAGTGGCTCGCTGCCGGTACCGACGCCGTCATTGAATGGCAGTGGGACGGTGGTCATGTTCCTTCGGAGGTGTTTGGGGAAAGCCTTTCTCTGTACGTGGACATGATGTATGGGAAATATGAAAGCGGCATAGAAACCGTGAAGCCGGATCCCCAGCCCCAGACCGCCAACGGCACCACCCTGGAAGCCTCCGGCAAAGAGCTTTCCCAGTGGGTCAACTACGAAGAGGGCTCTGTATCCTTTACCTTGGCGGATGTGCTTACCTACCGGAACTCCGGTGCCATGAAGGCTGTCCCCGGCTTTGATGTGCTGGATTATGGTCAGGAGGACTACGTGTTCGGCAATGAAGAAACCGATGCCCGGCACTGGAACCCGGTTCTGGACGAGATTTTCCAGAATCCCGAGTATGCAGAAACTTTAGAACCCCTGTTCAACGCAGAATAATATCGCCATCGCCGCAGCCCGGAGAACCGGACTGCGGCGATTTTGCAGAAACTGCCCTGATATGCACCGGTGCGGGAGCACCCAAAATCTTCCCCTGGGGGAAGGGGGACCACCCGTCAGGGTGGTGGATGAGGGACTGACACAGTACGAGTTCGCCTGAGATGGTAGAATCTTGTGGCTGCTTCCTGCTCCCTCATCAGTCAGCCTAACGGCTGCCAGCTTCCCCTCAAGGGGAAGCCTCTGGCGGGTGCAAATTTGACGATTTGTATGCAGTTTTTGATTTCCTCCATGTCATTGCAAACCAGTGATCGACATCACTGGTTCGCAATCCGTAATATCCCTGGTACACAGTTCTTAAAACCCACCCTGTACCGGCGGGCGATTGATAATATTCCCTACCGGGAAATACGGAAGTTTGTACGAATTCGCCGGAAAACATGCATTATAGAAACCTTTTACTGCCGGCCGGTTGAGGGCAACCGGCCCTACAGCGAAACAATACCCCATGTGGTGCAACCGGCCCTACAGCAATGCACCAGGCTGCTGGTATGATTGTAGGGCGGGCTGCCCTCAGCCCGCCGCTGGCAGGCAGTCCGTTTTTTGCATCGGTGCGGGAGCACGAAAGACTTCTCCTCAAGGAGAAGGTGACCGCCGCAGGCGGTCGGATGAGGTGGGTACCGTGTTGCAATACAGAAAAGCCGGGTACCACCAATGGGTACCCGGCAAATTTGGGCTGTTTTACTTCAAAAATTCGTGTACGGCCTTGCCGCATTCTCTGCCATCCACCATGGCCTTTACCACCAGGCTCTGGCCAGTGCGGCAGTCGCCGCAGGCAAATACATTGTCCTCTGCTCTGTAAGCTGCCGTTTCGATGTTGGTGCGGGCATTGGTCTTTACCTCCAGATCTCCCAGGTTGGGGCCCATAAATCCGGCGGCGATGACCAGCAGTCCGCAGGGGAGAATCTGCTCTGTGCCGGGGATTTCCCGCATGACAAGACGATGGTTTTCGTCATAGGTCTTCTCCAGAGAAACCAGAGTTACGGAACAAAGGCGGCCCTGATCGTCCGTGTGGACGGCCTTGACGGTGGCCTGATAGATATGGGGATCCTTCAGGTACTTGTTCAGGCACTCCTCCTGGGAGGCATCGAATTTTACCTCCTTGGGCTTTTCATAGAGGGGGGAGTAGACAATCTGGGACTTGGTTACCTTGGGCAGCATTTCGATCTGGGTGATAGAGCGGGCGTTCTGCCGAACCGCAGTGCCCACGCAGTCGTTGCCGGTGTCGCCGCCGCCGATGATGATAACATCCTTTCCTTCTGCGCTGCCGTTGCCGGAGAGGTAATCCACCGCATAGTGTACCCCGTCGGCCTCCAGCCCCAGTTTCCGGGCGTTGCCGGTGCCCAGAGCCAGCACCACAGCATCATAATCCTGCTTCAGCTTGCTGAGGGTGGCTCCATTTACAGTAATGCCGGTCTGGAAGGCAATGCCCATCTGAATCATGGCGTCAATTTTCCGATCCAGGGTGCCCTTTTCCAGCTTCATATTGGGAATGCCGTACCGCAAAAGACCGCCGGGATGCTCCCGGGTCTCCAGGATGGTGACCTTGTGGCCCTTTTTCGCCAGCACCATGGCAGCGGACAGACCGCTGGGGCCGGAGCCTACCACGGCTACGGTCTTTCCTGTGCTGGGGGCAACCTGTTCCGGCGCTCCGGACAGGTAGTGCTGTTCCACCACGAACCGCTCCAGCTTGCCGATGCCTACAGCCTCGGTGCGGATGGAACGGGTGCAGTTGGACTGGCACTGCTTCTCCTGGGGGCACAGCCGGGAGCAGAACTCCGGCAGGGTGGAGGCGGAGGAAATCAGCTCGTAGGCCCCCTCGTAGTCCTTCTGACGGATTTTCTTAATGAATTCCTGCACAGGCATACCGGCGGGACATTCTTTGGTACACCAGCGGGTGGGACAGCCCATGCAACGGGATGCCTCCAGCAGGGCTTCTTCCTCGGTGTAGGTCAGTTCCACCTCGTCGAAGGTGGTAAGCCGCTGCTCCATGGCAAGACGGCTGTTTTTGGTTCGCTGACCCACCATATTTACGTTCTTTACAGGTTCAAATACAGAATTATCAGGTAAAAACATGGCTTAAACACCTCCCAGAGTTTCTTCGGCCCCGTCGAGATAGGCCACCATATTGCCGCCGGCGGTGAAGTTAGAGGCAACAGCCCAGGTCAGCTCGGAGATGGGGGCCAGTTCCCCCTTCCGGTGCATGGCAGAGGTACAGTCGCCGCCTGCATACAGACCGGGGATGGGGGTTCCATCGTTTCGCAGCACCTGACATTTGCCGTTGACGGTGACACCGCCCATGGCGGCCTCGCTGAAACGCTGGCCGTAGACCGCATAGTAGGGGCCCTCTGCCATGGGGATGGGCACCAGATGCTCCTTGGCCTTATCAAAATCTTCGTCCACGCCAATTTCACAGAAATGGTTATATTTTTCGATTTCAGCCACAAATACCTTGGGATCTGCTCCAATCAGAAGGGCAAGCTCCTCCAGGGTGTCGGCCTTCTTCACCGGGGTGTCCAGTGTGGATTCGTGATCGAAGTCCTCCTCCCAGGTCTCGTAGGTGGCCCAGCGCTTCTGGAGGGCTGGGTTCTGGAGATAGCCGTCTACCACAGCCTTGATCTGAGCTCTGGGCATAATGGCATAGGAGATTTCCCTGGGCTGCTTGGCAACACCGGCGGTGGGGTTCATAATGCCGTTTTCTTCGTTCTCCCAACGCTGGCCGTTGATGTTCACCTGAATGAACTGGGGCTCCAGAGCGTAATCTGCGATGCAGTTGTTGAAGGGGTGATGCTTGGGACCGAAGCAGGAGACGAACATCCGCTCTGCAACAGGCTCCACGCCAAGCTCCTTCAGCATGGTGATACCGTCGCCGGTGTCGGTGGGAACGGAGAAGCGATGGATGGAGGTTTCGCCCCCAAAGAAGTCGAAATCGCAGTATTTTGCCATGTATTCATCGTTTTTGCCGTAGCCGCCGCAGGCCAGCGTAGCTGCCCTACAGCGGATGATGATCTCTCCGCCGGGATCCTCTGCAACGATGGCCTCCAGCTTTCCGTCCTTGTCCAGCTTGATATGCTTTGCAGCGGTGGAGGTGAGGATCTTCACCGGAAGATTATCCTTTTCGATGGCCTCCAGCATGGTATACTTCATGTGGGTGCCGCCCCAGCCGGGGCCAATGGCATCATCCCGGCAGTTCAGATTGTCCCGGATTCGGTTGGGGAAGTCCAGCAGACCGGGGCCGTAGATGGGGCCGTGGGCATCCGCATCCCCAAGATTGACCAGATTCCAAACATCCTCGCAGGTGCCAAATTCGCAGAGCCAGTCGAAGAAATTACCGCAGCCATAGACGGCGGTGCGGAGCACGTCCTCCTCCAGCACATTGTTTGTTACATTCCGGTAGTGCTGAATGGCCTGCTCCCGGCAGTCCTCCATGCCAGCCTTCTCGTGCCAGCCGGTGTAGACGGGGAAATAGGCATGGGCATAGTCTGTGTTGCCTCCAAGCTTGGGGGCCTTCTCCAGCAGAATAACCTTTTTTCCTGCCTGGGCAGCCCGGACGGCTGCAATCAGACCGGTGCCGCCGCCCACCACAACCACATCACAGTCCATGGTGATGGGATCGTGCTGATAGACAGGCACGGAGGCGACGGGCTCCTCGTGGCAGGCGCTGGTGTGACATACCTTGGCACACAGGCCGCACTGGAGACATTTCTCCTGATCGATCTGGTATTTGGTGCCCACAAAGTCAATGGCCTGGGCGGGACATTCGTCTGCACAGTTGTGACAGCAAACACACTGATCTCTGTTGATAACAAACATGGCATCAATTCCTTTCCTTCGACAAAATGCCTATATTTTTTCATCTATATCATAAAGAATTGCCACATCGAATGCAATGGTCAAAAATCAAACAGGGATATCATTTTTAGCAGGCTTATCAAAAAATTTGCAGACCGTTCATCTTTATTCCACCAATTCCCCGCCATTGGGGCTTTTCCCACGACAGAAAATGTGCTATAATGATTCTTTAGAGTAGAGAAGCTATACCCTGCTCCGATTTGGGGCAATTTATATAAAGGAACGTATTGATATGCTTGAAGTTTTATCCCCTGCGGGCTCCAGTGACTCCCTTATCGCCGCCGTACAGAACGGGGCCGATGCGGTCTATTTGGGCTACGGCAGCTTTAATGCCCGCATGAATGCGAAAAATTTCACCCAGGAACAGCTCCGGCAGTGCGTCAGCTACTGCCATGTCCGTGGTGTCAAGGTACACCTGACTCTGAATACGCTGGTTCTGGATCGGGAGCTCCGCTCTGCGGCAGCTGTGATTCAGGATGCCAGCCGGGCCGGGGTGGACGCCATTATTGTGCAGGATCTGGGGGTCTGCCAGCTGATTCGGCAGATTGCACCGGATATGCCCATCCACGGCAGCACCCAGATGTCTGTCCATAATCTGGACGGTGTGCTGAAGGCTGCGGAGATGGGATGCAGCCGGGTGGTGCTCTCCCGGGAGCTGACCCGGGATCAGATTGCGGAAATTTGCCAGAAAAGCCCCATCGAAATCGAAGTGTTTGTCCACGGGGCCCTGTGCATGTGCTACTCCGGCCAGTGCTATATGTCGGCCATGATCGGCCGACGCTCCGGCAACCGGGGCCAGTGTGCCCAGCCCTGCCGCATGAGCTATGGCTATGACCGGGGGGAGAACCGCTATCCCCTGAGCTTAAAGGACAACTGCCTGGTGAAGTACCTGCGGGAGCTCAACGGTATGGGCGTGGCCAGCATCAAGATCGAGGGCCGGATGAAGCGGCCTGAATATGTGGCCATTGCAACAAGAATCTATAAGGATGCGGCCCTGGGCCGACCTGTTACCCAGCAGCAGATGAAAGAGCTGGAGAAGGTGTTCTCCCGACAGGGCTTTACCGATGGGTATTATCAGGGGAAGCCCGGGATCAATATGTTTGGCATCCGGCAGGAGGAAGAGCAGGATAGAAAGCTCTTTGCAGCGGCCCGGGCCACCTACGAAAATGCGGAAAACCAGCGGGTGCCGGTTTGGTTTCATATTCAGCTTTACCCTGGCAGACCCAGTACCCTCGTTGCCTGGGACGGTGACGGGAATCAGATCACCGTCCAGGGGGCTGTGCCGGAACAGGCCATCCGGGTGCCATTGACCCAGGAAAGTCTCACCGATCGACTCAGCCGCACCGGAGGAACCCCCTACTATGTAGAGGGCATTCAGGTGGAAATGGTGCCCAATCTAACCCTGTCGGCCTCCACCATCAATGGCCTCCGGCGGGATGCTCTGACGGCCATGACTGCGGCCCGGGGCCAGGTGCCGGAGCGGCGGGAAGGGGGCTTTTTCCAGCCTGAGTCGGTGCGTGGCGGCGGGGACGCCCCGGTGTTTACGGCTCAGATCCAGTCCTTTGACCAGGTGACCCGAAATCTGCTTGCCCTGGGGCCTCAGATCCTGTATGTGCCCCTGCATCTGCTTGCAGGAGCGGGTGAAAATGCCCAGGCGGTTTGCCGCAGCTTCCATGTCTGTGCGGTGCTGCCCCGAATTATCAAGGATGACGAGTGGGACAGAATTTATACCCAGCTCTCAGATGCAAGACGGATGGGCGTGAATGAGGTGCTGGTGGGAAATCTGGGATTCATTGATCCGCTGCGACGGATGGGCTTCCTGGTGCGGGGAGATTATGGTCTGAATATTTTCAATTCCGGCAGTGCCAATGTGGCGGCTGGAATGGGGCTCTCTTCGATGACCGCTTCCTTTGAGCTGACGCTGCCCCAGATCCGGGATATTTCCAAGCCCATTCCCACGGAGATTTTTGCATACGGACGGCTGCCTCTGATGATTACAGAGAACTGCGTTATCCGAAACCGGACAGGAAAGTGCATCTGCACCAGCACAAAGACAAATCTGGTAGACCGTACCGGAAGTCGGTTCCCGGTGCTCCGGGATGGGGATACCCATCGAAACCAAATCTTCAACAGCAAGCGGCTTTATCTGGCGGATCAGCTCCAGAAGTTGCAAAGTCTGGGCCTTTGGGCCCTGCGGCTCAGCTTCACCACAGAGACCGACCAGCAGGTAGATGCGGTGGTGCAGGAGTATCTTTCCGGTGGAGCCTTCGATCCCGGTGTATCCACCCGGGGACTTTATGCCCGGGGTGTGGAGTGAAGGAGATAATAGAGAAGAGAGAATAGGGAATAGAGAATAGATGTGATGTTTTCCTGCGGAAAACGGATTGAGTTGGTGTGCAACACCCAAACCCTTCCCCCAGGGGAAGGGGGACCGCCCTGAAGGGGTGGTGGATGAGGGAAGGACAGAGTTCCTATTCGCCGAAATCTTTAGAAACTTGCACAGTTTCCCGTTCCCTCATCAGTCAGCCTGACGGCTGCCAGCTTCCCCCAGGGGAAGCTCAGGCTGGTGCAAATTTCCTGGTTTTTCACTTAACAACCTTTACGGAGGTAAAATATGAAACTGATTTTAGCTTCCGGTTCCCCCAGGCGGGCGGAGCTGCTGACAAAAATGGGGCTGACCTTTACGGTACAGCCCTCCAATACAGAAGAAATTCTGGAGCCGGGGCTTACCCCGGAGCAGGGGGTCATCAGCCTGTCCCTGCAAAAGGCCCAGGCAGTATACGGCCCGGCGGCAGAGGATACAGTGGTTCTTTCCGCAGATACGGTGGTGGTACTGGATGACCGTATCCTGGGAAAGCCAAAGGATCAGGCAGAGGCCAAGGCCATGCTGGGGGCTTTGTCCGGACGGCGGCATCTGGTGCTCACAGGCGTTACCCTGATGGGGCCCAGGGGCACCATCAGTCACTGCGAGACCACTGAGGTGCATTTCCGTACCCTTTCCCAGGGGGAAATTGACCGCTATGTGGCCTCGGGAGAGCCCATGGACAAGGCCGGTGCCTACGGCATTCAGGGAACTGCCATGCTCTTTGTGGAGCGTTTGGTGGGAGATTACTTCAATGTGGTAGGACTGCCTGTGACAAAAACAGCCCTGATGCTTCGGCAGGCTGGAATTCCCGTACTGGGGGAGACACTATGAAAAAACAATTTACCACAAAGGTTCGGGTGGTGCTGGTCATTGCGGCTCTGGCGGCCATTTTGACGGTGGGCAGTCTGATTCTGCGGCCCGGAAAATCCACACCGATGAATAATCTGGTGGCCATGGTGGTGAATCCCATGAAGAATGGGGTCACCATTCTGGTAGACAAGGCCGAGGCCCTGTATGATTACCTGTTTACCTATGAACGGCTGAAGGCAGAAAACAACCAGCTCCGGGAGGAGCTGGCCAATATGAACCAGGATATCCGGGAGTCCCAGACCTACAAAGAGGAAAATGAGCGGCTCCGCAGTCTGGCGGATTTTCAGGCCAAGCATACCGATTATGACATGGAGATCGCCAATGTGGTCTCCTGGGATACCGGCGGCTACGGCAGCGCCATGACCATCTCCAAGGGCAGCTCGGCCGGGCTGGAGGCAGGCATGTGTGCCATTACAGAAAGCGGCCAGGTGGTGGGGCTCATCTCTGAGACCGGTACCAACTGGGCCACTGTGACCACCATTCTGGACACCACCTCTGAGATCGGTGCCTATATTTTCGGCAGCGGCTACACCTGCATTGCCCAGGGAGATTTTGAACTCCAGCATGAAGGCACCCTCCGGGCCAGCTATCTGAGTTCCTCGGCCAATGTGCGGAACAACGACCAGGTGCTGACCTCCGGCGATGGAGATATTTATCCCCCGGGCCTGACCATCGGCAGCGTAATCAACGTAGGCAACGACGACACCAACGTTGCAAAATACGCCATTCTTCAGCCCACGGTGGAGATCGATTCCCTGTCTCAGGTGTTTATCATTAAATCCTATAATATCAACGACTAACAAGGAGGCGGCCCCATGACCAGTAAGACCCAAAATAGAATTAAAATGCTCCTCTATGGGGTCGTTTTGCTGTTGGCCCTGCTGATGGACAGTGCCGCCTTTGGTGCGCTCCACCCCAGATATACCCCCTGCGTGATACCTATTGCGGTGGCCTGTATCGGTCTGTGGGAGGGCACGGAGCGAGGAATCATATTCGGCCTGATCGGCGGATGCCTGGTGGCCTGGAGCGGGAGCCTTTCCATGTATGGGGCCTGGCAGATTCTGGTGCTGACCCTGGTGGGGCTGGTGGCCGGGATTCTTTCCGAGCAGTATTTGCTCCAGAGCCTGAAAACCATTCTCAGCGTCAGCGCAGGGGCTTTATTCTTTTCTGAGGGGCTGTACACCATCTTCCTTTCGGTGTCCGGCAGCCTGCCGGCAGGGGCTTTTTTCAACTATTTTCTGCCCTGCGGACTGCTCTCCCTGATTTTTGTGGCCCTGTTTTACCCGGTGACGGCGTATATTTCCCGGATTGGAGGATTCCATGGATAGAAACTATCGATATCGAAACGGCATTCTGACATTTATTATTCTGTTCGTTGCCTTTATATATATGGTGCGGCTGTTTACCATGCAGCTCGGTAAGGATGAGTCCGCTTCCTACGACGCATCCAACACCACCACCTATACCCAGTATGTGCCTGCGGCCCGGGGAATGATCCTGGATCGTCACGGTAATATTCTGGTGGGAAACCGGGCCACCTACAGCATGACGCTGCAGGGCTTTGTGCTCTACAACTCCGATGACCCCAATGGATATCTGCTGTCTCTGGCAAAGACCTGCCAGAAGCATGGCATCGAGTATGTGGAAAGCCTGCCCCTGTCCAAGACAAAGCCCTATACCTATGTGGATATCTCCGATAATGATATGTACTACTACAAGCGGTTTCTGTTGGGACGGCAGTGGGATGCGGATATGACGGCGGAGAATCTCTTTAAGCTGCTCCAGGATGTTTATAATCTGGAGGAATACACTGATGAAGAAGCCCGGCTGATTATGGGTCTCCGGTATGAGCTGGATCTGCCCATCTATGCCAATGCAGACACCTACACCGTGGTGGAGGACATTGACGCAGAGCAGCTGGCCATCCTGAAGGAGCTGGGCATTCCCGGTATGGACGTGGTTACCAGTACGGTTCGGGAATACAATACCAAGTATGCCGCCCAGCTGCTGGGTCACGTGGGCGCCATGGATGCCGAGGAATATGAAGGAACCTATAAGGATCTGGGCTACAGCATGGATGCCACGGTAGGCAAGGATGGATTTGAATATGCCTTTGAAGAGTATCTTCATGGTGTAGATGGACAAAAGGTCATCACCGTTACCGCTGACGGCACGGTGGTGGATGAATACTGGGCGGTGGAGCCCCAGACCGGTGCCAACGTGATGGTGTCATTGGATATTGGCCTTCAGGAGCTGGCAGAATCCTCGCTGGCGAAGGCGATTGAGAACCTGGCCGCTGCCAAATCAGAGGGCCAGGACGGCTATGATGTGGACGCAGGCTCTGTGGTGGTGATGAACGTAAACACCGGAGAGGTTCTGGCCGCCGCCAACTACCCCACCTATGACCCGGCGGATTATAACGCTAACTACAAAAAAATGTCCGAGGCCGAGGTGACCCCGCTGGCCAACCGTTGTCTCAACTATGCCTATCCCCCCGGATCCACCTTTAAGCCTCTGTCGGCCATCACCGCCATGCGGAACGGTTTTTCGGACAGCTATCAGGTGGAGGATACCGGGTACTACGATGCATATGACGATTACAAGCCCCGGTGTTGGATCTACAACCAGAGCAAAGTCACCCACGGTATTCTGGATATGCGGGGGGCCATTGCCCAGTCCTGCAACCTGTACTTCTACACCGTAGGTGACCAGATTCAGATCGATCCCCTGATAGAGGTGGCCGAAAGCTTTGGTGTGGGGCAGAGTACCGGTTCCGAGGTTCCCGACAACAAGGGAGCCATGGCTACGCCAGAGCTGAAGGCGGCTACCTATGACGGTCAGGAGGGAGGCTGGTACGGCGCAGATAATCTGATGGCCTACATCGGCCAGTCCCTGACCACCATGACCCCGCTGCAAATGTGCCGCTACTGCGCCGCCATGGCCAACGGTGGAACTCTGTACAATGCCACCTTCCTGCGCCGTGCGGTGTCCTCTGACTTCCAGTCCCAGGTGGCAGGCAACGATTTTGCGCCTGTTGCCACCGGGCTGCTCTCCGACCACGAATACACCGTTATCAAGGAGGGTATGCGGCTGACCTCCACAGAGGGTACCTCCAAGGCCACCTTTGCAGACTATGACATTGAGGTTTGTTCCAAAACCGGTACTGCATCCCATGGTACCGGCGGATCGGATAACGGTGCATTTATCTGCTGGGCACCTATGAACAATCCGGAAATCGCCATCTCCATCTACGTGGAGCATGGTGCCAGCGGCAGTAACT
>CAZFXB010000039.1:0-13773 GCA_964522835.1 uncultured Oscillospiraceae bacterium | reverse complement strand
TACACACATGAGAGATCCCTATGAGGTTCTGGGCGTATCCAGAAACGCAACAGAGGATGAGATAAAATCGGCCTATCGGAAGCTGGCGAAAAAGTACCACCCGGATCTCAATCCGGGGGACAAGGAATGCGAGCAAAAGATGAATGAGATCAATGCTGCATACGAGCAGATCAAGAATCCTCAGCCCCAGCAGCAAAGCTACGGTGGGGCCTATGGCGGCTCCTACGGTGGAAGCACCGGAGGCTACAGCGGTGGTGGCTACGATCCCTTTGGATTCGGATTTGACCCCTTTGGGTTTGGCTATCAGGAGCGGCAGCAGTACAATACCCGCTATGAGGCCCGGGATTCCAGCGAGATTCAGGCTGCACTACATTACATCAATGCGGGAGCCTACAGTGAGGCCCTTCACGTACTCTCCACGGTAAACCCGGGGGATCGGGATGCCAAGTGGTACTACTGCTCCGCCCGAGCCAACTACGGCCAGGGAAATCGGGTGGCAGCCATGGAGCATATTCGCCGGGCCACCCAGATGGAGCCGGACAACATGGACTATCAACGGTTCTATCAGACCGTTCAGAGCGGTGGCCGGGCCTATCAGAATGCGGGAACCCACTATGGCTTTACTGCCCACAGCGGCAACGATATGTGTTCCCGGCTGTGTATGGCCTGGTGTGCACTGAATCTGTGCTGCGGCGGTAATGGCTTCTATTTCTGTTGCTAAAAAGGAATGAAATGATGAAACTACCCATTGTATCAAGAAAAGAGATGGAGGAAGCTCAGTTTCGAATGGAGGAGCTGAGCCAGGAGTACAAAAACTACCGCCGGAGAAATGCAGAGCTGAGGGAGACATCCTATCGCCAGGGAAAGCAGGATGCAGTGAAGGAGCTCCTTTGTGTTTATGACAATCTGCTTCGGGCGCTTCGGCAGCCCTGTGAAGATACTGCCTTTCTTACGGGCATTGAAATGACCATGAACGCCATGAAGAAGGCACTGGAGACCATGGGAATCACAGAGATCCCTGCTTTGGGCCAGCCCTTTGACCCCAATCTCCATGAGGCTATGGAACATCTGGAGGATGAATCTCTGGGTGAGGGCGTTGTGGTAAAGGTGATACTGACCGGGTTCCGCCAGGGAGACACGGTTTTGCGGCACGCCCTTGTGGCGGTGGCCAACTAAACGGAGGTAATAAAATGTCAAAAACCATCGGAATTGATCTGGGTACTACAAACTCCTGCGTATGCGCACTGGAGGGGGGAGAAGCCGTGGTGATCCCCAATGCGGAGGGCGGAAGAACCACACCCTCTGTGGTGGGATTTACGAAAACCGGAGAGCGGCTCATCGGCCAGACTGCCAAGCGGCAGGCCGTGGCCAATCCGGAGCGGACGGTTTCCTCTATTAAGCGGGAAATGGGCAGCGACTACACCGTGAATATCAGCGGGAAAAAGTATACCCCCCAGGAGATCTCTGCTATGATCCTGCAAAAGCTGAAAAAGGATGCCGAGAGCTATCTGGGAGATACTGTGGACAGTGCAGTAATCACCGTTCCCGCCTACTTTACCGATTCCCAGCGGCAGGCCACCAAGGATGCAGGCAAGATTGCGGGACTTGAGGTAAAGCGGATCATCAACGAGCCCACTGCGGCTGCCCTGGCCTATGGGGTGGACAAGGAGGAGGCCCAGAAGGTGATGGTCTATGACCTGGGCGGCGGCACCTTCGATGTGTCCATTCTGGATATTAACGGCGGTGTCATCGAGGTTATGGCTACGGCGGGCAACAACCGGCTGGGCGGCGATGACTTCGATGCTTGCATTACCGATTATCTGGTAAGCGAGTTTAAAAAGGAAACCAGAATAGATCTTAGAAAAGATGCCGCAGCCATGCAGCGGGTTCGGGAGGCTGCGGAGAAGGCGAAAATTGAACTGTCCGGCGTGACCACCACCAATGTGAATCTTCCCTATCTGTCTGTGGGAAGGGACGGCCCAGTCCACATGGATGTGACCCTGACCCGGGCCAAGTTCAATCAGCTGACGGGCCACCTGGTGGAGAAAACCATGGGCCCGGTGCAGCAGGCTCTGTCCGATTCCGGCCTTCGTACCGATGACTTGAGCAAGGTGCTGCTGGTGGGTGGTTCTACCCGGATCCCGGCGGTGCAGGATGCGGTGAAGCGGTTCACCGGGAAAGAGCCCTTTAAGGGCATCAATCCAGACGAGTGCGTTGCCCTGGGCGCTGCCCTTCAGGCTGGCGTGCTGGGGGGCGAGGTGAAGGGGCTGCTGCTTCTGGATGTAACACCGCTGTCTTTGGGAATTGAAACGCTGGGCGGTGTCTGTACCCGGCTCATAGACCGGAATACCACCCTGCCCATTACCAAGAGCCAGATTTTCTCCACAGCCCAGAATTTCCAGACCTCGGTGGAGATCAATGTGCTTCAGGGTGAGCGGCAGATGGCCCGGGACAATAAGTCCCTGGGCAAGTTTAAGCTCACAGGAATCCGCCGGGCCATGCGGGGCGTACCTCAGATCGAGGTCACCTTTACCATTGATGCCAATGGCATTGTAAATGTGTCTGCCAAGGATTTGGGCACCGGCAAACAGCAGGCCATAACCATTACGGCCTCCTCTAATCTTTCCCAGGAAGATATCGACCGGGCCATTTGGGAGGCCCAGCAGTATGCCGCCCAGGATGAACGGGCCAGGGAAGAGGCCACCGCCAAGGATCAGCTGGAGCAGCTGATGTATCAGGCTCAGGCGGCCCGAAAGCTGACCAAAGAGCAGAAAAAGGCCCGCAGCGAGGCCATAAAGAATGCCACCAGGGCAAAGAAAAGCAAGGATCCCCAGATGATGCAGCAGAGCATCCGGGAGCTGGAGGCGCTGATTGCCTCCTTTGGCTCCGATGTGGAGTATGATGAGTCCGGTGCGCAGGATGCAGAGTTCGAAGAGGCAGACGAGGATTAAATATCAAAAAGTGAATTACCGGAGAAAAGAGGGATGCTGTCGCAAAGGCAGCATCCCTCTTTTCCTATGGGTTCGAATTATGGCATAATCGTGTCCAGAATTTGCTGAAGTGTGTTACAGGTATCGTCAAAAGAAATGCCCTTTGCATAATCATATTCGCAGGTGTACTTGTTCCACAGCTTGCGGAGCTGGTCGCTCTCACGGATCTCTTTTATAATCTCCGGGTACTGTTCCATAATCCTGCTGCTGCCACGTTTCTGTGTCGTCCGTTCCAGTGCAAGGTGCAGCGTAGTTTTGTCACACTCCATACCCCGTAATGTATATAAAATGTATATGTCGTAATAATCTCTGGGACGGGTGTTGGCGATGTTGCGGAACAGGACGGTTTCGATTTTCTCTGCCAGCACAGTTTCAAGGTTGTAGGCAAGAATACGGATGCTGCGATCGTCAAACAGCAGGGAGAACGTGTACTCCACCTCACGAGGCGTTATCATGTCGCCCGTGGTAACATCCACCGTAAGCGGTACGCTGATCGGCGGGTAGTTGGCTTTCAGCGCAACACGGATGCCTGGATAATCGTCACCCTCCCGGATGTCGGAGATTCCTGAAACCTCAAACTGCACATCGTCCTCAATCTCAATGGCGCAAATCTCTTGAAAAATAGACTGAATCGCTTCATGCGTCAATGTAAAGCCCTTAATGGTCGTGTCTAAATCCATAGTTGCCCGCATGTCCAGCCCCACGATGGCAGAGATCAAAAAGCCGCCTTTGAGAATAAAACTATGCTTGTACTTTGAAAGCGAAATCCGTTCCAGCAGCCGTTCCAGCATATAGTTCTGCATGACGAGCTGTGCGGAGATGTGTTTTTCTGCTGCTTGCTTCTTGACAAAGGCCTTCAGTTGCATTGGATTTTTTGTAATCATAGCAATACCTCCATGTAATGCAATACCTTTGGCTTTACCCGAAGTTTTTCTGCATACTGCATCAGTTTGTGAATGTCTTTCGATTTTGATGCTGCATAGCGTTTCATTGCTTCCCCGACGATTTGAATATCGCTGCCGCTGCCACGCAGAACATCGCAGAGTGTCCGCTCCAAATCGTAAACCCTGATCGGATTGCCGGACGGAGACTGAATTTCAATAATGCCGAACTCGTAGTTCTCCGGCACAACACGCTTCACTGTTATATTTTCCTGCTTCAAGGAGGTTGTGTTGTAGCCCTTGGGAAAGGTCATGGTATATTTGGCAGGAGTACGATCCGAATACCCCAGCAGGTAAAGGGCAGTATCGTGGGAATAGATTCCACGCTCATATTTGCGCTGTAACAGATAGAAGTCATCCTCCCATGCACTTGCTTTTACATACAGCCCACGTCCGTAGCGGTACAGTTCTCCGCTGTCCACAAGTTTCTGTAATATGCTGCGGTGCAAGCCCGCTTCCGTTACCTGTGTCGTGGTAATCGTTCCGTCTGCCGAAGCGTTCAGCAGTTCATTTATCGTTTTATTGATTCCCGTGTTGCTCACCTCACTTTGACAATCACACATTATATTATAGAAAAATAATGTGTATTTGTCAACAATAAAACGACAGCCACACATTAAAATGATTGAAAATAATGTGCGATTGTTGTGAAATCGGTATGTAGCAGGGCAATGAAATGCGGAAATACTATCGTGTACAGGCTGTGGAAAAACAGGGAAAAGTAAAGAAACAAAGAACGGTATGGTTGATACCGTTCTTTGTTGAAATGCGTCCTTATTTCAGACCGCCAATTCGGCGGTCATTTTTGCGGAACAATCAGATGCCAGCCTCTGCATCCTTCTTTGCCACATAGGCAACCAGATCCAGGGTTTTGCTGGTGTAACCGGCCTCGTTGTCGTACCAGGCTACCAGCTTGAAGAAGTTGTCGGTCAAGGCAATGCCAGCTTTGGCGTCAAAGACGCAGGTCCGCTTTTCACCGACGAAGTCCATGGAAACCACATCATCCTCAGTGTAGCCCAGAATACCCTTGAGGGTGGTTTCAGAGGCATTTTTGATGGTTTTGCAGATGTCTGCATAGGTGGCGGGCTTCTCCAGCTCGATGGTCAGATCCACCACAGAAACGTCCAGAGTAGGTACACGGAAGCTCATACCGGTAAGTTTGCCGTTGAGCTCTGGAATGACCCGACCCACAGCCCGGGCGGCACCGGTGGAGGAGGGGATAATGTTACCCTCGGAGGCACGGCCGCCACGCCAGTCCTTCTTAGAGGTGCCGTCAACGGTTTTCTGGGAGGCGGTGGTGGAATGAATGGTGGTCATCAGGCCCATTTTGATGCCATAGGTGTCATTGAGCACCTTGGAAAGGGGGGCCAGACAGTTGGTGGTGCAGGAGGCACCGGAGATGACCTTCATGCTGGGGTCGTATTTATCCAGGTTGACGCCGCAGACAAACATGGGGGTGGTGTCGTCCTTTGCAGGAGCGGAAATAATGACCTTTTTTACAGAGGGGCTGTTAAAATGACCGGCACATTTCTCCGCAGTGGTAAATTTACCGGTGGATTCAATGATGTACTCAGCGCCAGTAGAGGCCCAGTCCACATCGGCAGGATCCTTCTCACGGAAAGTAACAATTCGCTTGCCGCATACATAGATTGCGGTGTCGTCGAAGCTCAGCTCTCCGGGAAACACGCCATGGACGGAGTCATACTTGAGCTTGTAGACCATGTAGTCGGGGGTGACGGTGTTGTTGATGGCGACAATTTCAATGTCGTCACGAAATGCAGCTTCACGGACGGCCAGTCGTCCGATTCTTCCGAAGCCGTTGATACCCACTTTTACACTCATTGCCAGATATCTCCTTTTATTCGGTTGTATTCTGATGCCACGACTGCCAGATCGGGGCACGCAGATTCCCGTTTATTATAATACATCCCACCGGAAAGGTAAAGTGGTTTGGAGGGAATTTTCCAATTTCGGGCCATTTCTGTGGATTTTGCAGGATTATGACGAATTCTGTCGTTGATTTTCGGGACATATTCAGGTATGATAGAATCCATAAAAAGAGAATGTTCCAGATTTTTCACCGTGTTTCACAAAAAATAATGGACAGCATAATGTGAAGAGCCAGCGGGAGGTTTCGCTATGGATATAAAACTGGATCAAAAAACAAAAGCCTGGCTGGACAGCACCTCGGCTGCGCTGCTGCTTTTTCGGGAAAAGACCCTGGTGGGGATCAGTCCCTATGCCATGCGGCTGTTGCCGGGTCTGGAGCCGGAACAACCCCTGGATCAGGTCTTGGGGCAGGAGACAGAGGAAAATCTGGCCCTTTATACAGAAGGTACCATGCTGATCCCTCTGGAGATCATGGGGCTCCAATATGATGGGAAGTTTTCTCTCCTGGAGGGGGATCTGGTGCTGGAGCTGGTGCTACCGGCGGAGGCCCTGTCCGCATCCACATTTCGCTCCATGGCGGAGGGCCTAGCCGAGCCCCTGACGGCGGTTATGGCACTGCTGCCGAAGCTGCTGCCTCAGCTGGAGGAAAGCGACAGAAACATGGAGCGGGCCGCCCAGGTCAATAAGAGCCTCTATGCCATGCGCCGGGCGGTGAACAACATCCAGTTTGCTGCCCAGGAACAGGAGCTGCGGCCCAATTTTCGCCACAGCAATATGACCCTGTGGTTCAGCCACCTGAAGGAAGGGCTTGGTTACCCTTTTGAGCTGGCAAAGCGACAGCTGGTGATGGATGTGCCGGAGAAGAACTATATGTGTGAGGCTGATCTCAGGCTGCTGGAACGGGCGGTTATGAATGTGGTATCCAATGCCATTAAATTTACAAAGCCGGGAGATTCCATTGGACTGACGCTGGGCAGACTGGGCAATCGACTGCGAATCACAGTTCGGGATCAGGGCTGCGGCATCCCGGCCTATCAAATGGGTATGGTATTTCGCCAGTATGAGCATCGGGAGCCTTCTCACGATCCACGGCAGGGCATTGGATTGGGACTGGGGATGGCACGCAGAATTATGCAGGTGCATGGAGGCAGCTTGCTGCTGGAGTCCCAGGAGGGGATAGGAACGGCAGTGCATTTGACGCTGCCCATCAGCCAGGATAAAACCACCATGTCCCTGGCCAGCCGGGTGATCCTGCCGGATTATGCCGGCGGCTATAATAAGCTGCTGATGGAGCTCAGTGATGTGCTTCCCAGTCAGGCCTATGACACCAGAGGAATCGATCTGTAGAAATTGCCGGAGAAAGCTCCGGCAATTTGTAAAATTCGTCGGTTTAATGCGTTAAATGGTTGACGCAAGTCGGGAAAACTGGTATCATAATGGACGAAGATTTGGAGGTACCATTATGTACAGCGTTTTTTTTAATACTTTTACCGTAATTTTGGGCAGCCTGATCGGTCTGGGACTGAAGAAAAGTATTCCGGAGCGGCTTTCTGCCAGCGTTATGACCGGCATCGGGCTGTGTACCCTGGTAATCGGCATTACAGGCGTTTTGTCCGGCGAGAATACGCTGGTGCTGATCCTGTCCATCGTGCTGGGGGTTCTGGCAGGCGAACTGCTGAATCTGGACGGACGGCTGAACGGTCTGGTGGAGAAGGCGGCGGGAAGGGCCGCTGGGGCAGGAAAGGCCCAGCAGATCTCACAGGGGTTTATTACCGCCTGCCTGATGTTCTGCATCGGAGCCATGACCATTGTGGGCTCACTCAATGCGGGGCTGAAGGGCGATCACGAAATGCTGCTGACCAAGAGCTTTCTTGATTTTATTTCTTCCATGATGCTGAGTGCATCTTTGGGTATCGGGGTGCTGTTTTCTGCGGCCTTTGTGCTGGTGTTCCAGGGGGGGATCGTGCTTCTGGCGCAGTACCTGGCTCCCTTCCTTTCAGATGGGGTTATCAACGAGCTGACATGCGCAGGCAGTCTGATGATTCTGGCCCTGGGGCTGAACATCCTGGGAATCACGAAAATCAAGGTCATCAACTTTCTTCCCGCTTTGCTGCTGGTGCCCTTTGCCTGTATGGTGTTTGCAGGATTGGGATTCTGAAAAGTGAAGTTTACTGACAGAAAAAACGTGGCCAACGGGCCACGTTTTTTGCGAAATTCTCTGGGGAGAAAGCATTTCATCAGCGATACAGGGGCAACAGGGCAGCGCCGATGATACCGGCATCGTTGCCCAGGGTAGCACGAACCACCTTGGTTCTCCGGCGGCTGTCCCGGGCGTAGTCCTCCCGGTCGATGATCTCCCGAACAGGGCCAAGCAGATTTTCGCCTTGATTGCAGATACCGCCGCCTACACACAGCACCTCCGGCTGGAAGATGTTGATGATGCTGGTCAGGCCATCGGCCAGATATTCCTGATACTGCCGTACCACATTTTTTGCGGTTTCATCCCCCTGATCCATGGCGTCGAAGGCAGTGCGTCCGTCCACCTGCTCCAGTGTGGGGGAAATCTGCCACATCAGGCTGTGGGGATTCTGCTCCATGGCTCTCTTAGTCTGGCGAATCAGAGCAGTTGCGGAGCAGTATGCCTCGAAACAGCCCTTTCTTCCGCAGCCGCAGGGTTCTCCGTTGTGATACATGACAAAGTGTCCGATTTCTGCTCCGGCGAAGTTGAATCCGGTGAGCAGCTTTCCTTCGATAACCACACCGCCGCCGACTCCGGTGCCCAAAGTGATGGCCACCAGAGAGTGGCTTCCCTTGCCGCAGCCTGCGGCAAATTCACCCAATGCGGCGGCATTTGCGTCGTTTTCCAGATACACAGGCTTTCCCAGCAGATCCCCCACCAGCTTTGCCAGCGGTGTGTTCTGGAAGCCCATGTTGCAGCTGTATTCCACAATGCCATCCCTGGCATTGGCGATGCCGGGGGTACCAATGCCAACAGAAGTCATGTCCGCCATGGTGAGCCCGGCCTTCTCCACGGCCAGGGTGCAGCATTTTGCGATTCGTCCTGCGACGTTTTCCGGACTGTCCGGCAGGGCGGTGGGGATAGATGCCTTCCCCAGCATTTCTCCCTCTTTTGTTACAACGGCACAGGCAATATTGGTGCCGCCTAAATCTACGCCAAGATAGTACATATCGATAACCTCCCGAGTTGTATTCCGTTTACGCCTATTCTACGATAGAATCCCCTTAGCGTCAATCATCAAAACAGAAAATCATGTAGCAATAGGGGAGAAAATGACCACCCCAGGATAGAATTGAGCCTTGTGGATTCTAAACGTATATTGTATAATAAAAATACATCCCTTTGGGGAAATTGACTGATGAAAGAAGGCTTCTTCCATGTCGAAAATCAAAGGTATTGCCTATGAGGCTCCTGTTCGTGAGCCCTTTAAAATGCCCACATTAGAAGAAATGATGGCCATGATGGGTGCGCCCGGTGGCCCCGGTGGTCCTGGCGGCCCCGGTGGTCCTGGCGGCCCCGGTGGCCCTGGCGGTCCCGGTGGTCCCGGTGGTCCTGGCGGCCCTGGCGGCCCTCCCGGTGGCATGAGCACCCCCAAGACCCCTGTGGCGCAGATGGAGAACGGCGTGTTTACCATGGGCCAGTTCGAAAAAGCCCCCACCATCGCAGGTACCATTGGTGAAACCGAGGCTAAGGCTGTGTATATTGAATCTGACGACCCGGATGCAGGCGGTATTACCGTCTCCGGTGAAGGCCAGAAGTATACCGTGGAGGACTCCACCATTTTCCTTCACTCCAACTCCAACGGACTGGGTGGCAAGGGCTCCGGTCTCTTTGCCAACGACCATTCCGAGATGACCATCAAGAATACCAAGGTTCTCACCGTGGGCAAGTCCCGTTGCTGCACCGCTACGGAACAGTATTCCAAGATGTATGTCTATAACAGCTATATCCATGGTCATGGCGCACCCTTCGGTGCCGCCGCTGCCAATCTGGAGAACGCCGGGTCTCCCCCTGCTGCACTGGAGATTCAGGGCAACTGCCGTGCCCACTGCACCCAGTCCAACTCTGAGACCTATTTCTATGATTCTACCATCATCGGTGACGGCTGGGCTGCTCTGTCTACAGACGGCTCTGAGGGCTATGTGAAGCTGGAGGCCAACAACTGCAAGGTTCAGACCATCCTCTCCGGTTATGGCGCATACGCCGACGGCATGTGCCACGATTTCTTCAACAGCTGCGACTTTGATGTGGCAGACCAGGTTGGTATTATGGCTGGCGAGTGCGATATGACCTTTAATGACTGCACCGCAGTCTGCGGCAGCTACTTTGCCCACATCCACTGTGTCATGGGTATGCCCGCTGAGGTTGGCACCCTGAACATTAAGGACTGCGTGATTAACTCCGGCAAGGATGCCATCTCCATTCGGAGCCAGAACGCCATTGTAAACATTGATTCCTCTGATATCATTGCGGACAACGGTGTGCTGGTACATTCCATTGTCAATACTGATCCCAACGCCACCAAGACTGGCGGCAAGCGGGTGTATGGCATCCACGTGAACATCACCGACTCTGAGCTGGAGGGTGCCATCCTCCACGAGGATCCCGATCGGGAGATGGTGGTCACCCTGAAGGATGCTGCCCTGGTGGGGGCTGTGAATGGTGCCATTATGGCCTTCGAAGGCGACAGCTCCTGGACTGCCACCAACACCTCCTCTGTTACCCTGATCGGTGAGCTTGACATGGAGCAAATCGACGCTCCTGCCGGTGTCACCATTGAGGCAATCTGCGGCCAGAGCGGAACCTACACCCTGGCATCCGGCGGCAGCCTGGTGCTGAAGGAAGCGTAAATCAACCATAGTACAAAACGTCCCAGGCCTATTTGGTTGGTCTGGGGCCGTTTCCTCTGGGCGTGGAAAAGGCCCTGCGGTTTTGGCGTATTGAAGGAGCAAGCAAATGAGTATTATAACCCTGTTGGTAACATTTTTCGCTGGAATGGGAGCGGGATTGGGTACTGGATTTGCAGGCATGAGTGCCGCTGCTGTTATCAGTCCCATGCTCATCACCTTCCTTGATATGGATCCCTATATGGCGGTGGGCATTGCCCTGTCCTCGGATGTTTTGGCCAGTGCCGTTTCCGCTTATACCTATCATAGGCACAAGAATCTGGATATTCGCAATGGCCTGATTATGATGTTCAGCGTGCTGGCGTTTACTGTGGTGGGCAGCTTTTTGGCCAGTCTGGTGCCCTCCCAGACCATGGGGAATTTCTCTGTGTTTATGACATTCCTGCTGGGCGTAAAATTTATTGTCCGGCCTGTTATGACCACCAAGGAGGCCATGGCGCAGGTGTCCCAGAAGAAGCGGGCCATTCAGTCTGTTATCTGTGGAATGTTCATCGGGCTGATCTGCGGCTTTATTGGTGCCGGAGGCGGCATGATGATGCTGCTGATTCTGACCAGTGTGCTGGGCTACGAGCTGAAAACCGCTGTGGGAACCAGTGTGTTTATTATGACCTTTACGGCCCTGACCGGAGCAGTATCCCACTTTGCCATTGGAGGAACTCCTGATTGGGGGGTATTTCTCCTCTGTGTGATTTTTACCCTGCTGTGGGCCAGAATCGCCGCTGTGTTTGCCAATAAGGCGAAGCCTGAGACCCTGAACCGGGCCACTGGCGTGGTGCTGGTGGTGCTGGGCATTGTGATTATGGGTGTGAATCTCCTGGGCTAAGGCCAATCTCAATATGTGCAAAGAACTCCCGGGCAAAAAATGCCTGGGAGTTTCTGTTATAAAATCTTTGCTTTCAGCCGCAGATTGGTGGCATCGAAAAACCCCAGCTTTCCATAAAAATGCTGGTGCATTTCGTCATCTACACATTTTAGCTGTATCATGGTGGCACCCAAGGCCGTTACCTGCTGCTCCAGATGTTTCATCATCTTGGATCCCACACCATGGTTATGGTATTTGGCGGCAATGATGATCTCCTCTAAGTTGTAGGCCGTCAGATCAGAAAATGTCTCCAATCGCCCCATGGCAAACCCCACCGGCGTTGCCCCATGTTCGGCAATCAGACAGTAGGCATCCGGGCCGCCCAGCACCTGCCAGACCCGGCGATAAACCAGCTCGGGCGTCCATTCGTCCCCGGTGCTGTTCCAATATTCCATAAAAAGAGGGGTCACTTTTGCAATGTCCTCTTTTGTCATTTGCCGGTAGGTGATATTCAAAAGGTCTTTTTCGAAATTGCACTGTGGAGCTGTGGTCATAACGTACCGCCGCCTTTCTTTTCCTTGCAGGTATTATATCATATCGGTTCCTGAAATACACCCTCCGGAACGATTGTCCAGACAAAATGTCCGTTATTTTTGAAAAACCCTTGACTTTACAAAAAATGCGAGTATAATTAGGAAAAAATCTTTGGAGGTGTGACAATGATTCCCGATATCTATATGCCTAATATGAATCGCCCTCAGTCCGGTAATGGTATGCATCGGGCTTACATTGTCATACGCTTTTTAGGATGATCCCATAAAGATTTTCATAAAAAACGAAGGCAGTGCAGGCTGAAACGAAAGTTTTTTCTGCACTGCTTTTTTATTTGTTTAAGGGAGGAAAGAAAAATGAACGCAAAAATTGACATCAGCGAAATTACGCTGAAAACTCAGCGGCTGCTGCTGCGCCCCTGGAGAGAAACGGATTTACAGGATTTCTATGAATATGCCAGCGTGGACGGCGTTGGACAGATGTGTGGATGGACACCCCATAACGATATGGAGGAATCCCGGCAGATTCTGGCCCATTTTGTGGAGCAAAAGCGTGAATTGGCGCTGGAATACCGGGGCAAAGTCATCGGTTCCCTGGGAATTAAGGCGTATAACGAAGAAGACTACCCGGAGCTTTCCAACCTGTCCGGCGGAGAGCTTGGCTACGTACTGTCTAAGGACTATTGGGGACAGGGACTGATGCCGGAGGCGGTAAAAGCGGTCATAAAGTATGCATTTGAAACTGTGGAACTGGATTTCCTTTTGGTGGGACATTTCGACTGGAACCGGCAGTCCGCCCGGGTCATCGAAAAATGCGGTTTTCAATATATCAAAAGCCTTCCTTATGAGACCCGGTATGGTACCACAGAAACATCGGTAAATTATATTCTGTATCGCAAGCATTTTATGGATGGATTTTTCTATGAAAACGACACGGAGCTTGTACAGGAGGTTTACCGCCGTTTTGACGAAAGTACACGCCTGACTAAGTCTAAGGCTGCAAGTGTTGAGTTTTTGACAAATGTAAAGTACATCGAAAAGTATTTGACACCGGGTGCAAAAATTCTGGATCTTGGTGCGGGAGCAGGCGAATACAGTCTCTATTTCTCTCGTCAGGGCTATGCGGTATCTGCACTGGAGCTGGCAGACAGCAATATGGAAGCCTTCCGAAAGAAGCTGACGCCGGAGGATAAAATCGATCTAGTGCAGGGAAATGCTTTGGATTTAAGCCGGTATCCGGATGATTCCTTTGACATTGTGCTGTTGTTTGGGCCACTGTATCATTTGCACAGTGAAACCGATCAGCTCAGGTGCATTCAGGAAGCAAAGCGTGTTTGCAAACCCTGCGGCAAGCTGTTTTTTGCGTTTATATCCAACGATATGGTGATCCTGACTATGTTCAATGAGCAGCCGGATTATTTTGTAAATGGTGATTATAACAAAAAGACCTTCCGCTGCGACGATTTTCCGTTTGTGTTCCATACGCTGGATGCCTGCCGCAGCTTGCTCCAAAAAGCATATGTGAAGGTTCTGCACGAAGTGGCATCCGATGGGGTCAGCGAATTGCTGAACGTGAAAATCAACGAAATGGACGAGGATAGCTTTGCCCAATATCTGCGTTTCCACTACTATACCTGTGAAAAACCGGAGCATTTGGGTGCTTCTAACCACCT
>CAZFXB010000038.1:0-13825 GCA_964522835.1 uncultured Oscillospiraceae bacterium | reverse complement strand
CCACCAATTACACCGGAGAGAATTACGGCAAGCTCATTGAGGAGCGGCCTGTGGCCTCCATCCCCTTTGGCGGACGATACCGCCTCATCGATTTTCCCCTTTCCTCCATGGCAAACTCCGGCATTGACACCGTGGGTGTCATCACCCCCACCAACTACCGCTCCCTGGCAGACCACCTGAATATGGGCCGGGAGTGGGGCCTGAACAAAAAACAGGGTGGTATGTTTATGCTGCCCGGTGCATCCCACGGCCTCAAGGACACCAGTGCCCGGTTTTCCCTCCGTGATGTGCTGATGAACAAGGACTTCTTCCTCCGGGCCGACGAGGAGACGGTGCTGTTCTGCGCCGCCAACCGGGTCTACAACATGGATTTCCGGCCCGCCATTGCCTACCACGAAAAGTCCGGCAATCCTGTCACGCTGATCTATAAGCCTGTGAAAGACGGCACTGCTGCCCACGGCCTCTTTTTGAAAATCAATGCCGCAGGCATGGTTACTGCCATCGAAGAATCCGGCTCCGGCGAAGCAAATGTGTTCCTGGACAGTATGCTCATCAGTCGTAAGCTCCTTCTGGATTTTATCGAATGCTATCAAAATCTGGGCTATATCGACATTACAGACATTTTGACCACCAATCTGGGCCAGATCCAGGTGGGATCCTGGCGGTTCACCGGCTATGAACACGCCGTAGACAACACCGAGGACTATATGAAGGTGTCCATGGATCTGCTAAAGCCCCAGGTTCAGCAGGAGCTGTTCAGCGGCGATGCACCCATTCTCACCAAGACCTCTGATTCTCCCCCTGCCAAGTATCTCCCCGGCTCCCAGGTGAAGAATTCTCTGGTGGCCGCCAGCTGCATTTTGGAGGGCACCGTGGAAAACTCCATTTTGTTCCGAAATGTAGAGATCGGAGAAGGTGCCGTGGTGCGGAACTCGGTTTTGATGCAGCACTGCATCATCGGCCCCGGCGCTGTGGTGGAGAACGTGATCTGCGACAAATACGTAAAAATCAGCTCCGACGTGAAACTGTCCGGCAGTGAAAAGAAGCCCTTTGTCATCGGCAAACGGCAGGAACTCTAAGGAGGCTTTCTTATGGCACAGAAAATGAATGTCCTTTTTGCCGCCTTTGAGGCCACCCCATTTATTAAAACCGGCGGTCTGGGGGATGTGGCTGGCTCCCTTCCCTCTGCTTTGAAGAACAGCAGCTGTGAAATTCGGGTTATTTTGCCCAAGCTGCTGCAAATTCCGGAGCAGTATCGGAACAAAATGAAGCATCTTTGTCATTTTACCGTTCCCCTGGGCTGGAGACAGCAGTACTGCGGCATTGAGACCTTGAAATTAGGAAAGATCCAGTACTACTTTGTGGACAACGAATACTATTTCTATCGGGATAACGCCTATGGCTACGGGGACGACTGTGAGCGTGCCGCCTTCTTCTCCAAGGCCATTCTGGAGAGCCTTCAGCACCTGGATGGTTTTTTCCCGGATGTGATCCACTTAAACGACTGGCACACCGCTCTTACCCCCATATTCCTCCACGAGATGTACTGGGATATGGAGGCATACCGGAACATCAAAACCCTTGTCTCCATTCACAACCTGAAATTCCAGGGCATCTGCGGCGAATTCTGTCTGGGGGACATTCTGGGGCTCCACACCTGCAAAAACGCAGCCGACCAGCTCTCCTGGGGCCATGATGCCATCAACTTCCTACAGGGCGGCCTCTATTATTCTGACGCCATCACCACCGTCAGCCCAACCTACGCCCAGGAGATCTGTACCCACCAGTATGGGGAAAACCTGGACGAGCTGCTTTCCCGGCGTAGGGATCGTTTGCAGGGCATCCTCAACGGCATTGACACAAAGAAGTTTTCTCCGGAGACGGCCCCTGTACCCTTCTCCGCTGAAAACATGGCGGGCAAGGCCGCCTGCAAGGCACTTTTGCAGCAGGAGCTTGGTCTGCCGGAGAAGCCGGACACCCCCCTTCTGGTGCTCATTTCCCGGCTCACCGACCAGAAGGGCATGGATCTTCTGGCTGCCGCTCTGCCGGAGCTCTGTGGCCAGGATATTCAGCTGGCTGTGCTGGGCACCGGAGAAGAATGCTACCAGCGACTGCTGCACAACTACGCCAAGGCTTTCCCGGACAAGGTATCGGTTTGCTTTGCCTTTGACGAGCCCCTGTCCATGCGGATGTATGCGGGGGCAGACATACTGCTGATGCCCTCCCTCTTTGAGCCCTGCGGCCTGAGCCAGATGATTGCCATGGCCTACGGCACTCTGCCTCTGGTACGGGAAACGGGCGGACTCAAGGACAGTGTGATACCCTACAACCAGTATACCGGTGAGGGTACCGGATTCAGCTTCCGAAACCCGGATGGGCAGGAGCTGAAAAACTGCATTCTCGCCGCCACAGATGTTTACCGGAACGAAAAAGCCGCCTGGCAGCAGCTTCAAAAGCAGGCCATGGCCCAGGACTTCTCCTGGAAGCAGAGCGCCAACGAATATCGAAAGCTCTACCGACAGCTGATAAAGTAATATAAAGATGGGGAACGGCTCTGCCGTTCCCCACGGAGGTTTTTATGTACCTATTTCACGATTCTCGCCAGGAAAAATACCGCAGCCCCTTCGGTGCCCAGCCCACAGGTACCCAGGTAACGCTGGGACTGGATGTGCTGGGCCTTACCGAGGGCACGGTTTACCTTCGGCTGTGGACAGATCGGGAAGCCCTGGTGCCCATGACCGAGGCAGCACCCGGATTCTATACCGTCACCATCACCCTCCCGGACACACCGGGCCTTTTGTGGTACTATTTTTCCGTTCAGACCCCCTGGGGTAACCTGTCCTACGGCCACCCCTCCGGTTCCAAAACCGGTACAGGTGCCCAAATGGACTGCCCGGAGTCCTGGCAGATCACTGTATATCGTCCCACAGAGCTGCCGAACTGGTATAAGAACGCTGTGGTGTATCAGATTTTCCCCGACCGATTCCACCGGGGAGAGAACTGGCAGCAGTGTCAGGAAAACGCTGCCCCTGCCCAGGGCTGGCAGGGCCCAAATCGGCTGGTTGTCCAAAACTGGAACGACACCCCCTTCTACAGCAAGGATCCCCAGGGCCGGGTGATCCGCTGGCCCTTCTTTGGTGGCAATCTTCGGGGCATCCAGGAAAAGCTGCCCTATTTAAAATCTCTGGGGGTGGGGGCCATCTATTTGAACCCCATTTTTAAGGCCGCCAGCAACCACAAGTATGACACCGCCGACTACATGGAGATCGACCCCAGCTTTGGCACAGAGCATGACTTTGTGTCCCTTTGCACAGAGGCCCGGCGCCAGGGCATCCACATCATCCTGGACGGCGTGTTCAGTCATACCGGAGACGACAGCATCTATTTTAATCGCTACGGCAACTACCCGGAGCCGGGGGCCTACTCCAGGGAAGTTTCCCCCTATGACAGCTGGTATCGTTTTGGTGCCCAGCACCCCAGCGGCTATGAGTGCTGGTGGGGGGTGGATAATCTGCCCTGTGTAGAAGAAAACGACCCGGGCTATCAAGAATTTATCTGCGGCGAAAATGGAGTGATCCGGAAATGGCTGAAGCTGGGTGCCTCTGGCTGGCGGCTGGATGTGGCCGACGAGCTGCCGGATGATTTCATTCAAAAAATCCGCCTTGCGGAAAAAGCCCAGAAACCGGACGCCCTGCTTCTGGGAGAGGTCTGGGAGGATGCCACCAATAAAATCAGCTACAGCAGGCTTCGGGAGTATCTTCTGGGCGCAGAGCTGGACTGCACCATGCACTACCCCTTCCGAGAGGCCGCCCTGGACTTCCTCCTGGGCCACAGCTCCGCAGAAAGCTTCCGGGATGCCATGGATACCCTCCGAGAGAATTACCCTCCCTCGGCCCTTCAGGGCGCTCTTAACCTGATCTCCACCCACGATACGCCCCGGATCCTTACTGTTCTGGGGGAGGCTCCCGAGAATCTGGAGGAAAGGGAACAGGAGTTCTACAGACTTCCCCAGGGGCAGCGGCAGCTGGCCAAGTACCGGCTGAACCTGCTCTTTACCCTGCTTTTCACCGTACCCGGTGTTCCCTGTGTGTACTATGGAGACGAGGCCGGCATGGAGGGCTTTGCCGATCCCTTGAACCGTGGCCCCTTCCCCTGGGGTCACGAGGATGACCAGCTCCAGAGCCAGGTTCGGATGCTGTCCAACCTGCGAAAGGAGTATTCCGTTCTGGTGAACGGACAGACCCGATACCTGTGCTGTGGTGCGGATGTATTCGGTCTGGAACGATTTGACGACAAGGCATCGATGCTGATTTATGTAAACCGCAGTTTCGAGGAACGCACAATTTCTCTCCCGGAAAACAGCGGTGTCCGGCTGAATCTAAGCTCCGGCGAAACCATTTCCGGTGCCACCCTGTCCCTCCCACCGCTGGGTGCCGCCATTCTTTATCGTGAGGGCCCCCAGCAGAGCTTCTCTATGCTGCCAGAATTTTCCTGCACCCCAGAGGGCCGGGGCGTACTTCTGCCCCTGTTCTCCCTGCCGGGCAATGGCTGCGGCACCATGGGAGAGAAAGCCTACGAATTTCTGGATACCATCCATAAAGCCGGATACACAAATTGGATGCTGCTGCCCCTGTGCCCCGCCGGAGACGGGGACTCTCCCTACTCCAGCCGTGGAATTTTCGCCGGAGATCCCCGCTTTATTGCCCCGGAAATCCCTGTGGATATGACCGGCTTTGAGACCTTCCGGCAGGAAAACGCTTTCTGGCTGGAGGACTATGCCCTATATTCCGTGCTAAGAAAGGCCCATGACAACGCCCCCTGGCAGAGCTGGCCCTGGCGGGAGCGAAACAGAAAGAATCTCCCTGGACTTCGCAAAAAATACGCCAAGGAGCTTCGGGCCGCTGAGGAGGAGCAGTATTGCTTCTTCTACCAGTGGGATCTGCTGAAAAAGAAAGCCAACGCCCTGGGTATCTGTCTCATCGGAGATCTGCCCATCTACGCCGCCGTAGACGGTGCAGATACATGGGCCCACCGGGACATCTTCCAGCTGGACGAAGCCGGCTACCCCACCATGCGGGCAGGCTGTCCCCCGGACTACTTCTCTCCTGACGGCCAGGATTGGGGAAATCCCCTGTACAACTGGGAGGCCATGGCGCCGAACGGCTATCACTGGTGGATGGAGCGGATGAAATTCGCCCTCCAGCGGTTCGACTATGTTCGTCTGGATCATTTCCGTGGTTTTGCTTCTTACTACGCCATTCCTGCCGGAAAAACCCCCATATCCGGCCACTGGATGAAGGGCCCCGGCATTCGGTTTTTCAAAGCCCTACAGCAGCGCTTCGGCACCCTGCCCATCCTTGCGGAGGACTTGGGCACCTTGGACTGGGAGGTAACGGCGCTGCTTCGCCAGACCGGCCTTTCCGGCATGAACATCTGGCAGTTTAATCTCCACGACATGCTGGCCATGACCCCGGAGCAGGCCAAACACCGGGTCTATTTCAGCGGCACCCACGATAACCAAACCCTTCTTGGTTATTTAAAGAGCTCCGGCTCCGACCGGGATCCCGGCGATGTACTTCGGGAACTGCTGGAGATGCCCTGTGCAGCCACCATTTTGCCCGTGCAGGACATTCTGGGGCTGGGAGATGAGGCCAGAATCAATGTCCCCGGTGTGGCAGAAGGAAACTGGCACTGGCAAATGACCGATGAAATGATGAACGCCCTGGGACAGGGTGGCATTCTCAATAAAAATGAACAGGAGTGATTCCTTTGAAATTTGAAATCGACACCAAATTCCTGCTTGATTGCTTTCAGGAAATCGTAAGCACCCCCAGCCCCGTGGGCTACAGCCGGGATCTGAAGCCCGTCCTGGAAGGCTATGCCCGGGATTTGGGTCTTCCCTTCCACTATGACAATAAAAACACCTTCTACATGACCCTGGAGGGCACAGACAGCAGCAAAACCGTCATGGTAGGCGGCCACGCCGACACGCTGGGTCTGGTGGTTCGAAAAATCGACACCGATGGTATGATTCGGGTTCGAGCACTGGGCGGCGTAAACTACAGCTCCCTGGAGGGGGAGTTTGTCACCGTACACACCCGGGATGGACGAAAATACACCGGGCTTCTCACCTGCCAGAGCCACTCCGTTCATGTCTTTGACGATGCCCGGACGGCTCCTCGGGACGAGAATACCATGATGGTGATTCTGGACGAGAAGGTTTCCTCCAAGGAGGATGTGACAGCTCTGGGCATCCGCCATGGGGACGTGATCTCCATCGACCCCAGATGCACCGTCACAGAACAGGGCTATGTAAAGAGCCGGTTTATCGACGATAAGGCCGGCGTTGCCTGCATCTTCACCGCCCTCAAATATATGAAAGTCCATGATCTCCAGCCCAAATACCGCACCCTCATCGCCATCCCCTTCCTGGAAGAGATCGGTCTGGGCGGCACCTATGTACCGGAGGAGGTCTCTGAGTTTGTAGCGGTGGACATTGGCCTGATCGGGCCGGATCTGGACGGCACAGAGTACGCCGTCAGCATCTGCGCCAAGGACAACGCCGCCCCCTATGACTACGACCTGACCTCCCAGCTCATCGAATACGCCGAGAAGGCAGACTGCGACTACAAGGTGGACATCTACTACCACTACTCCACCGATGCCAATGCCGCCATCCGGGCAGGCAACAACCTGAAGGCCGCCACCTTCGGCATGGCCGTCTATTGCAGCCACGGCATGGAACGAACCCATATTACTGGCCTCCAAAACACCGTGAATTTGACTCTGGCCTATCTGCTGGACATCTAAAAAATATACAAAAATGGGGTGATGCGAAATCGCATCACCCCAAAATTATGTCCTGAATCAGGAATTAGTGAGCCCAGTTGTAACCGGTTGCCTCAGCAGCAACCTCCAGGATCTTGGTCATGCCCTCGGTCTTGCCGTTGGGCTCAGCGGTGGAGAGAGCGGCGTCAGCCTTAGCCTCGAAGGTAGCGGCCCAGATTGCAGCGATATCCTCGTCGGAGAACTGAACAAACTTGTTGCCGGTAGCCTCTTCAACCTTAGCCTGGTCAGCAGCGATGGCCTCGTCGTAGAGGGTAGCGGAGTAAGCCTCAACCTCGTCAGCAGCAGCCTGGATGGCCTGACGCTGAGCATCGGTGAGGGAGTTCCACCACTCCAGGTTAGCGGTCAGCATGTTGCCGGCGGTGTAGGTGCCGTCCAGAGCCCAGTAGGGAGCAACATCGTACCAGCTCATGGACACCATGGGAGCAAAGCCCATCTGGGTGGAGTCCACAAGGCCTCTCTGCAGAGCATCATAGGTGTCGGGAGGAGTAACAGCGGTAACCTGGAAGCCCAGCTTCTCGAAGATGGCAGCGTCGAAGTTGCCGAAGGACTTGGAGCCGGACTGGAGGGTAGCCAGGTCGGAGAACTCATACTTTGCACAGAAAGCATTTGCGCCGCCTGCGATTACGTTCAGGTAGATGATGTTGTTGTCAGCAGCCTCGCCCTGGATGAGCGCAGAAGTCTCAGCGTTGTCAAAGATCAGGGTGTTGAAGTAGTCGAGGGCTGCCTGAGTGCCGCCGGGAGCAAAACCGGGGAAGCCCAGGTAGTTCAGAGTGCCAACGTGGGGCATGTGACCGAAAGCGGTCATGTTTGCGGAGTTAGAGGACACGGCATCCAGGGTCTCACCATCGGTGAACACGGTGCCGCCCCAGAAGAAGTTGATGGTGATAGCGCCATCGGTGATATCCTTCAGGGTGTTCTCAAAGTGCTTGAGGATCTCGCCACCGGTCTCAGTCTCGTTAAAGGTGGTGGTGAAGGTGATCTCCAGGGGATCGCAAGCGATCTTGTCGCCAGCGGGAGCGGCCTCAGCTGCGGAGTCCTCGGTCTCGGGAGCAGCCTCGGGAGCAGCCTCGGGAGCAGCTGCAGCGGAGCCAGCCTCAGCAGCAGGTGCGGAAGATGCAGCATCAGTGCCGCAAGCTACCATGCTGAAGACCATCAGTGCAGCCAGCAGCAGAGCAAGCAGTTTCTTCATTTTTGTTTCCTCCTAAAAATTAAGTAAATATGTTGAGGTGCTTTGCACCTTACAACCAGAGTGGCTTAAACGCCGGGAGCACCCAGCAGTCTGGGCAGGAACAGCACGATATCGGGGAACAGGGCAATGAGGATAACCACAGCCAGCTCACAGATAAAGTAGGGTACCACGCCCTTGAAAATCTCAGAGGGGTTCACCCGGAGGGCGTTTGCGGTAGCAAATACGTTCATACCGATGGGAGGTGTCAGACCTGCGATCTCACACATGAAGCACAGGCAGATTACCAGCACATAGGGGCTGTAGCCCACAGCGGTGAGCACAGGGAACACCACAGGCACGGTGATGATGATGATGGACACGATATCCATAACGCAGCCGCAGAACACGTACAGCAGCACAACCAGCATGAAGATGAAGAATGCAGGCGCATTCACACCGGCAATGATCCGGGCCAGGGTATCAGCCAGGCCAGTGGCTGCAATGAAAGCACCGAAGAGCTGACCAGCCACAATGATGGGGAAGATGCCGGACTCCATGGTAGCAGACTCCCAGATGGAGTGTGCGATCTGCTTCAGGGACAGACGCTTTGCAATGGCATAGATGCAAACGGCGAAGGCGCCGATGGCGCCGCCTACAGTGGCGGTGAACCAACCGGCGAAGGTACCGCCGATGATAACGCCGAACAGGCACAGAATGGGAATCAGGAGCCGCAGGCTCTTGAGCTTCTCACTCATGGGGATTTTCTTGCCGGAAGCCTCAGGAATGGAACCGGGATGGATCTTGCCGATGACCCGGACAGTGACGCACAGCAGAATTGCAGTGACGATACCGGGAATTACACCGCCCATCAGGGCAGTACCCACACTCATGGTGATGGGAGAGATCAGGCAGTACATGATGATTGCCATAGAGGGGGGAATCAGGGTGGACAGGGCGCCGGAAGCGGCGATACAGCCCATGGAATACTTCCGGTCGTAACCGGAGGCCTCAAGCTCGGGCATAGCCAGCTTGCCGAACACGATGTTACCGGCAACAGAAGAACCGGAGCAGGCACCGAACACAGCGTTGGCTGCAACTACGGTGAAGAGCTGACCGCCCTTAACACGGCCCAGCCAGGCACGCATGGCGTCAAAGGCGCCCTTTGCAATACCCGTTTCTCCCGCTAGGGCTCCCACCAGCATAAACATGGGGAGCACAGCGTAGTTGTAGTTCGCACCCAGCTCGAAGGGAGCAGAGGTGAACTTGGTAAGCATAACCACCAGATTGCCCTTGTACAGAGCGATGAAACCGCCAAAGGCGGAAGCCAGCATGGAGACAAAAACAGGCATACCGGAGAAAATCATAATCATCATAACGGCGAAGGTCACAAGACCAACAATAGCTGCGTAATCCATTACTGCTCCACCTCCTTGTTGTTCTTACTTCTCTTCCGCTCCACGATCAGCCGGACGGTAGCCCAGATAAAGCTGATGGACAACAGGAAGAAGCCCACAGAGAAAATCAGGGCAAAGGGCCACTTGGCAAAGCCAACACCGGTGGTAGAGGACTTGGCATGAGTGGACATAAATTTGCCCATCTGGATCAGACCGCGATAGCCAACGAAAGCGGTAATCAAGATGGCAATGACATTGCCGATAAGGTTGCAGATGAACTGAACCATCTGGGGCAGCTTCTGGGAGAGCAAATCGATCTTGGTATGGCCGGTATCCAGGGTCACATAACCGCAGGCCAGGAAGACTACGGGGATGTGGAGATACTGAATAATCTCAGTGGAAGCGGGAATACCCTTGTGGAAGATCTTTTCGCCCAAAACATTGAAAAATGCGACAAACATGATTAAAATAAGACACACACCGGAAATGTAAGATACATATTTCAGAATCTTCACAATGATGCTGTCCAGTTTGTCGTACAGGGTAGGCGCCTGATTGGACAATGTTATTCCTCCTTTACAAATTAGCACTGTCTGCACAAAAACAGTACACCCAATTATGCACTTTTGCAGGAATTTTGTCAATATGCAAAATCGCCAGAATGACCTACATTTTGTGCTTTTTCCTCCTTTTGTGCCCAAGATTTGTGTTTTTTTAAATCATTTTTTCTAACCCTTTTAACTAATCGTCATAAATCACAATTTTTAAAGATAATTCGTGGGCGAATTTTGTATGTCCACACATCATTTGGAGGTATCTATGATCTACCTGATTCCACACTGTTTTGAAGACTTTTCCTGCATCTCCTCTCGCTGCCCTGACACCTGCTGCAGCGGCTGGGAGGTTGACCTGGACGAAGAAGCCCTTGCAAAGTACAATCGTCTTCCCGGCCCTCTGGGCCAGGAGATCCGGAGTAAAATCCAGACAGAGGACGGCTATACCTTTTTTCGGATGGAGCAGGGCCGCTGTCCCTTCCTGAACGAAAAGAATCTGTGCCGTCTGATTCTGGAGGGCGGTGAAACACTGCTCTCCACCACCTGCCGGGAACACCCCCGGTTCTGGGAGGAGTACAGTGATCGGCAGGAGACCTGTCTTGCCATCTCCTGCCCGGAGGCGGCCCGGCTGCTGTTTACGGAGCCATTTCGGCTGCAACTCCGGGCGTGTTCTGACATTCCCGCTCCGGAACCTGATTTTGATCCGGAGCTGTTCCGGCAGCTTCTTGCCTTGCGGGACGAACTGTTCTCTCTGGCCCTGGACAAAGACAGCTTCTCCCGGCGAATTCAGAACATACTCCGCCTTTTTGAGGTTACCGCCTCCCTGCCCCTCCGGGAATTTCTGCAAACCATGACTCAAATGGAGTTCACAGACCAGCGGCTAAAGAACCGGCTGGCCCAAACTCTGAGCCATTTTCCCCGGCAGGAGAAGGTGGAGCGTCTGCTGGATCGTTACTCCATGGAGGCAGAAAATCTGCTGTGCTACTTTCTCTATCGGTATGTCCTCCGAGGACTGTGGGACGGTTTTGTGTTTGAAAAGGTGGCCTTCTGTCTCTGTTCCCTGCTGGCCATTTTCACCATGGCCGCTGCCCAGGAGGGAGATTTTTCTGAAAATCTTCTTTGGAGTGCCATACTCTATTCCCGGGAGGTGGAACACTCCCCGGACAATCTGGAGCTGCTGTATGGCTGTTCTCAGGCATAACGTTCCTTTTTAGGAGAGCAGTTCTTTCAGCATCTTCACCAGTTCCTGAGCCGTTTCCTTCCGTCCCCCATCCAGCCACGCTTTCAGCACACTGATGGTCACACCGGTGCGGATTGCCATGAAGTATCTGGCCTTTGTTTCATCCATCCCCGGCAGTCTGCCATAGTCCTGTTCCAACTCTATGGCATTTTTCATGTGACAGGCATAGATAATATCCTGCCGTTGGATGCGGATCAGCAAGGCCAAAATGTCGCTGTGCTCTGTCCAGTAGGAAAAATACCCCTGCATCAGCTCCCATTCATCCGGCACATTCCCAGGCCGAACATCGTGTAATGCTTCCCGAAAGGTAAGGTCACACCGCCAGTAGAGAATGTCCGACAGATTATCAAAGCAGCGATATATGGTGGTTCGTGCCACCCCCGAGGCCTTCTGCACATCGGTCACAGTAACCTGATCGAAGGCCTTCTTTTCCAGACATTGCAAAAGTCCTTGATAGATCAACACCGCAGATTGTTTCGATCGTTTGTCACGGCTGATGTGGTACATTTCGGGCAGCTCCTTTTTCGCTACAACTTTCCACAAAACTGTAGCATTTATTTTGGGACGATTGTACCACAGTTCAAGTTGCGATACAATGGTATCGTAATTTGATAAAAAGGAGCAACCGAATATGCTGATACAAATCTGGCTGGCCCTGTGGCTTTATGTGATGGCTGCAATCGCCATCGTGCTGGGGATTCAAATCTACAAAAACAGACACACATGGAACAAGCTAAACATTCTCTGCACCCTTGCTGTCATCGTTCTGGTGCTTCACGTGCTGGAGGAGTGGGTATTCCCCGGCGGGCTTCACTACTCCTACAATATAGACCATGGCTCCACCGTTTTAAGCCGCTACCCCATGAACCGCTTGACGGATATGATTACCAATTTCGGTGGGGTAGTCTTGGGCTGTGTTGTTTTAAAATTTTGGGGATTTCGCAAACCGGCCGGTGTTGCAATTATGCTTTTTTCCCTCTTCGAAGTGGTCATTCATATTGTCATTGGCATCACTTCCATAAAAACCTTTGGGGATTACGGAATGAATACCCTCTATTCCCCCGGTCTGGTCACATCCCTGTTCGGATTTTTGCCTGTTGCCCTGGGGCTTGCAAAGGAGCTGTTTTGCAGCAGCCAAAAGCGTCCTACCCTCCGCCAGTGGGTCATGGCAGTGGTGGCCATGTTCAGCTTTTGTTTTTTGCTCATCAATCTGCCGGAAATGATGCTGGGGGATCCGCAAAGTCCCTATGCCTTTACAGACAGAGGATATCATGAGTCCTATGGTCAGCAGTACGAAGCCGACCACCATATCACTTACTGATACAGAGGAATCCCCATACGATCCATTATTTTAAAACCAGAAAAAGGTGCAATTGGGCGCAACAGATCGACGAAGCAATTGAGAGATTTCCCTTATATTATGAGATTTCTTGAAAGAAAGTTTCGATTCGATGAAAAACAAGATCGACATTTTTGTTAATACGCTCAGGGTGGGGCAGGTGGACATTGATATACCGGATGCATTCATAGTCTCGTATGGGAATCAAACGAAGCTGTGAATCTTGCAATTTCCAGGTGATGGTGGGAACAAGGCCAATACCAAAACCGCCACGGAGCAATGATCGCATGGTGGCCGGAACATCACACTCCACTTCTCGATAAAAACATACACCTGCCTGTTCAAGATAGTGGTCTTCCACCATCCGCATATCGTTGCCGGTTCTCAGACTGATTACCGGGTGTGAGGCAATTTCGGACATGGATACACTGTCACGTTCATACAGCGGATGCCCCTGAGGAACGGCCAGTGCCAAAGGCTCACAAAGAACGCTATGATCCGTAGTATAGCTGTGTTTCTGTATCGATGCAAAAACGAGAATGTCCACATCCTCTTGGCTCATTGTACCACTGTTTTGGTATGTTTGAACAGCGATTTCAGGATGTGCAGAACGCAAATCAGATAAGATATTTGTTATATACTCTGATGCTGCTGTCATTCGAATTGAAACACGATTTTTAGGTTCGTTTTTGCTCAGTTGACAATATGTATAGATTTGATTGCGCTGGTCCAGTATCTCCCGTGCGTGCGCCAAAACATTGGCCCCATTACTATTGAGCGTTACTCGTTTTCCATGACGATCGAAGAGCTTTAGTCCCAGACTTCTCTCAAGCAGTGCAATGTTGTTGCTGAGGGCTGGCTGAGATATATGCAGAAGATCCGCAGCTTTGGTAAAGTTCCCCAATTCCGCTGTTTTTACAAAGCATTCAAGCTGACGTATTTCCATGATTCCACACTCCTTTAATAATATAGAATGAATATAAGCATTGTTATTATATATTGGACTGAATATAAAGTAAATGCTATACTCCAAATAGCGAAAAATTTCGCAAATTAAAGGAGGATCAAAAATGAAAAAAATGCTTGTGTTGGTACTGCTGGCAACAATTTTTGCATTGGCCGTATCAGGCTGCGGCACCACAGCTGCCTCAGAACCGGAAAGAACCTCTGTATCTGTGACCGAAGGTCAGCCTTCTGATACAGTGGAAAATGCCCCTGCGGAAGAACCTGAGGTGATAGCTTCAGAGCTTGTGCCAGAGGAAAAGGAGGAGACAATGGAAT
>CAZFXB010000037.1:0-14076 GCA_964522835.1 uncultured Oscillospiraceae bacterium | reverse complement strand
GGAGGCATGGTGGACGGAAAGTACCCCTTTGGCAACTTCAAAATGGTTACGACCAAAATGAAGAAAATGCTGCTGGAGGCCGGAAATGAGCTTCTGCTGAATACTGCTGCCACCAAGCTGGAGCGGGATGAACAGGGGAAGATTTGCCGGGTATATGCCACCAACGATGCGGGCGATGAGCTGGTGTTCAACACGGGGGCTGTTCTCATTGCCACCGGCGGATTTACCGGAAACTCTGAATTGCTGCATCACTATTTCCCGGATCAGTATGACGATAATTATTATACAGATGCCCTGCCCCAGGATGGCGACGGCATCGCCCTGGCCGAGGGCGTAGGTGCAGCGTTGACCCCCTATTGCACACTGGTCAAGGAAAACGCCTACAGCTGCAATTCCCGTCTGGATGCCCCCAATCGCTCCGCACATCAGTCCTGTTCCCTCTGGGTAAACTGCCATGGTGAGCGGTTCCATGACGAAAGCGATTCCTTCAGCAATGAGTCCACCAATGCGCTGGTACGGCAGCCCGGCAAGATCGGCTATGCCCTCTTTGACGAAAATATCATCTCCACCCTGGAGCAAATGCTGGAGGATTATAAGGCAAAAACCGGCCCGGCAGATCCCAATGCACCCATAGATTTTGCCGCCATGCAGTCCATGGTAATCAATGTGTTTGATGCGGAGCGGCTCCGCAGCTGTCTGGAAAATGAGTGGAAACGGAATGAGGGCTGGGTGTTCAAGGCAGACACCCCTGCAGAGCTGGCAGATATGCTGGGAATCAAGAAAGCAGCCCTGCTCAAAACCATCGACGAATACAACGCCGACTGCGCCGCCGGCAGAGACAGCATCTTTGGAAAACCCGCCGAAACCCTGATCCCCTTGAACAAGGGGCCCTATTATGCGCTGAAATTCCGTCCCATCCTGATTGATACCCAGGGGCCCATCGTCATCAACGACGATATGGAGGTTCTGGACAAGAACCACGAGCCGATTCCCGGTCTCTATGCAGCCGGTGTCTGCACCTCCGGCTCTCAGGGCGAGGACTACTGCCTGCACGGTGCCAATCTCAGCTATGCACTGTTCTCGGGCCGCTTTGCAGGCAAGAATATCGCCGCCTATCTGAATGTCTGAAAGGAGGAAAACAGCATGTATGTAATTGGAACCGAGTGCATCGCCTGTGGCCGCTGCTTCCGAAACTGCCCCCTTGGATGTATTGAACCGGGGGACGAGAAGTACGAAATCGATCAGAACCAGTGCGTTCAGTGCGGCACCTGCTTCGAGCTGTGCCCCCTGAGTGCCATTGAGAAGACCGATAGCAACCATACGAAGGGATAAATAATTCATCCGGGTTTGCATGAAATCATGTAAACCCGGATGTTTTGCTTATCCCACAGAAACCATCAGCTTCAATCGCTTATTCTGGTTTATACCAGAACAAATATGCAGTTCACGACTGTTCCGACAGATAGATTGCACAGCGTTGTTGAATCACTTCCGTCACGTCAGAAAGGCTTTTTTCGCCGTCAAAGTAGGCCTGGGCTTCTTCGGAGACGATTTGGTAGATGTTTCGGTCATAGCTGTAGGCACGATCCAGGGAGAAAATCAGCTCCATGACGGTATCGCATTCCTCCTGGCTGGGGGCAGTCAATTTCGTTTCGTAGCCGGAGGAATAGGCGATGATGGTTTCGCCTTCGGCTTCCTGCTCTGTCTGCATTTTTCTGTTAAGTGCCACCTTGTTGATTGGGAAGGCCGGGGCATCATAATCATCCACAAAGAAGCCTCGAACAACCTCCCAGGCCACATCCGGAGCCTTACAGGTGGCAGAGATGGCAAAACTCACATCATAGGAAAAGGAATTTCCAATGCCGGAGGCTGTCGGGAAGCCGATAAAGCACAGATTTCTGTTCTCAAAGAGCTGGATATATTCCTGAATGGCTTTCACATTTCCCAGTTTTCCGTACATCAGAAGCTGCTGACCCTGAGAAATCAGTTCATATTCTGTTCTGGTTTCAGAACTGTCCTGTGTCTGGGGCGATTGGGCAACAAATTCTAAAAGCTCCGCAAAGTCAGCGGAATCAAAATTGCAGGTACCACGATCCCAGTTGATAAATTCGTTCTGATTGTAGGCCAGAAGAAATTGCAGCAATAGACTTTGGGTCATGTGGGGGCCAAAAACCGTTCCTTCGTACCCCAATTCCTCCAGTCGCTGATTCATCTCCTGGAATGTCCACCCCTGCGTATCGCCAACAATCTGAGCATCGCCTACGATCACATCAATCCAGAAACCGGCGGGGAGGGTATACAGGTTTCCACCTTCGGTTTCAAGGCTTCCCAGAATATTCGGCAGGAAAGAATCTCTGGACAATTCACCGTCTTTGTCAATATAGTCGTACAAGTCCGCCAGCAGCCCCTTTGCGGCATAAATATCCGGTGTAAAGGGAGACTGACCATAAAAGTTGCTGCCAAAGCAATAAATATCCGGAGCGTCCCCAGTGGCGAGCTGTATGTTCAAAAGGGAACTGTCTTCTGAGGTATAGGTGGCAACCTGAATCTGATAATCCGTGTGGGTAGTATTAAATTCCCGAACAAGGTCGCTGACACTTTGGGGGCTGTCCGTTGCAAGGGTCAATACATTGGTGTTTTCATCCTGCTTTGCCTCGGTTATACAGAAAACCTCTGTGTCAACCAGGCAATAAATCATATCCATGGATGTGGCGGCTATCTTTGTGGGGGCAGAATCCATCAATAAGCTGCCCCAGTCAACAAGTCTGGTCAGCTCCATGGTTCCGGGTGTCCACCAAAACAAAGCTGTATCGCTGGAGAGCAGCACGGTTCCATCCGATAATGCTGCTGTACTGTAAATTCTAAATGGGAAGGCTAACTTTTCTTCCAGGGTATCGCCAGTCAGAACATAAAGCTGCTCCCCGGCAGCAATATATATCTGCTCCCCTGTGGTGAAAATGCCACTGGACTGGCTGGATAATGTCTGCGAAAAACCAACGGACTAGCTGGTAAAATCCAATGCAACGACACCGTATGTACCGCCAGCGTAATTACGATCTGTGGCAGTCCAGGTGAAGATCACGGTATTGTCCAGCAGGACAATATCATTGCACTGTAAATATTCGTCAGAATCCACTGGTATTGAAACTTCAACATCCGTCTGGGTTCCTCCCGACAAGTCATATCGATGAATCTTCATCTGATCCGTGTCCGTTGGTTCTGCCGTAACAATCACCGTTTCATACCATTTTCTCCTTTTATTTTTGGGAATCCCCAGACAAAATGGCGCACATTTCCCATTAAGTATACCTGTGCTTAAAAAAACAGCTCCGCTGATGTGGGGCATCAGCGGAGCCGCTTTCATATTCTACACGATACCAAATCACTTCCGCCGGACAGGCTGACCCAGGGTGCCGTTTACAATAACACCGTCCTTACAGGCGATCTCACCGCCCAAAAGCACATAGTCAATGCCCACAGGGGGAAGCATGGGGGCTTCGAAGGTGGCCTGATCCCGAATGGTATCCGGATCAAAGATCACAACATCTCCATCGCTGCCAACAGACAGGTTGCCCTTATGCGCCAAATGAAGCCGCTGGGCAGGCATAAAGGTCATTTTCTCCACGGCCTGATAGAGGCTCAGCGCTCCGGTCTTTACATACCGATCAATGAGCCGTGGGAATGTGCCGGAGGCTCTGGGATGGCCGGAACCGGCATCGGTGATGCCGTCGGAGGCCAGCATAACAGCGGGATGGGCCATGGCCATTTTCACATCCTCCGGAACCATAACATGGGCCACAGTCAGGGTGTTGGGCGCCTCCCGGCGAAGCTCTTCAAAAATCTCCTCGGTGCAGTGCTGCCCGTCATACTTGCCGCCACAAAGAATGATGGCATCATAGCCGCAGTGATACCGATCCATAAAGCCGGGATCATAGGTGGTGGTACCAATGCTGGTGGAGAAGGCGCTGTAGGGGTAGCAATCTGCCATAACATCAAGGCCCCGGGTACGAGCCTCATCCAGCATGGCAAGAACAGAAGCCATCTGGCCGTAGCCTCCCATGGAGCCGATATGGCTGACCTGACAGGGAATATCGTAGGCCCAGCCCAAGTCCAGGAATTCCCGAATGGAATCAAAGATATAATCTGCATCATCCCGAACATGGGCAGCCACCAGCAGCTTTTCTTTCTGGCACAGCCGTGCGGTCTCCATCAGCTCCTGCCGGTTGATACCGGGCACGTAGCGAATGCCATAGGAAATGCCGAAGCAGCCCTCCTCCAGCCACTGGGCCAGAATTTCTGCCACCTTTTTGTCATCCTCCAGGGTCAGTGGGGCATATTTATCCGTAAACCCGGCAGCCCGGCGTGCGGAGCTGTGTCCAGCCAAAAGGGCCAGATTTGTGGGAAGCTGCCCTGCGGTTCTCTCCCAATATTCCTTGGGGGGCAGCTCATTATCCCCGCAGTTGCCGCCCAGGGCAGTGGTAACGCCCATTCGCAGCATGGAGCCGAAAATGGAGCCCTCCATATCATGGAGATCTGACTCCGGAGCCTCGTGCATGTGGATGTCAATAAAGCCAGGGCAGACCACCCGGTTGGTGGCATCAATGACGGTGAAATCCCCCTGGGGGATATCCCGGGTCAAAGCGGCGATTTTTCCGTCCTGAATCACAACATTCAGGCGGCTGTCGATTCGGTTGGCCGGGTCAATGACCCGGCCGTTTTTAATGAGTAAATTCAATTTAGTTCATCTCCAGAATGGTGCTCTGACGAAGCAGGGCATAAGCTTTCTGACTGCGGATCTCAGCCTTGAGCTCCTCGTCAGCATTGTCACCCATGTAGACCTTCAGGCGGGGTACATCGATGCCATACTGCTGGGCCATCTTCTCCCACTGGGCAGTCATCTCCTCTTCGGTGACGGTGATTTCTTCGGCCTCTGCAATGGCAGACAGAACCAGTCGCAGCATAATCCGGCGCTTGGCCAGGGGCCGCATTTCCTCGGCCATCTGCTGTGTGGTCTTTCCGGTGCGCTGCTGGAAGGAGGCCAGATCCATACCCTGCTGGCCGATTTCAGCCACAAACTGCTCCATGCAGATATTGATCTCACTGTCCACCATGGCATCGGGGATCTCTACCTGGGCCTCCTCCAGGATAATGCCCAGCACCTGGTCCTCGATCTGCTGATCGGCCAGATTCTTCTTCTGCTGCTGAACCTGCTGGCGAACCTGCTGCTCCTGCTCTTCGGTCAGGGGCTGGAGCTCCATGGCCTCTACCTTCTTCACCTTGCAGCGGAAGGTGGTCTCTTTGCCCGCCAGATTGGGGGCATGATAGTTCTCAGGGAAGGTCACATTTACCACCGGGTTGTCTCCGGCAGCAGCCCCCACCAACTGCTCCTCAAAGCCGGGGATGAAGGCACCGGAGCCCAGGGTCAGGGGATAGTCATGGCCTTCGCCCCCCTCAAAGGGAACACCATCCAGATAGCCGGTGAAGTCAATGGTGGCAACATCGCCCATCTGGGCGGGCCGATCTACGGTAACAGCTACAGCGTTCTGCTGAGAGACCTGCTGGAGGGCATAGCGATACTCCTCCTCGGTGGGCTCCACCACGGGCATCTTTACCCGGATGCCCTTGTACTGGCCCAGCTTTACCTGGGGACGGAGGGCAAAAACAACCTGGAACTCCACACCCTCGGTCTCGGAGGCCAGAAGCACAGACACCTGGGGCTCGGAGGCCATGGTCAGACCAGATGCGGTAATGGCCTCGTTGTACAGGTCAGAAAAAACATCCTGAACGGCCTGGCGGTAAATGTCAGCGCAGTCGGCGGAGGTGGTAACCTGGGCCCGGGGCACATCAAAATCCTTGTGGTTCTTTTTGAAAACCTCATAGGCCTCGTCCAGAGCCTTTGTCAGCACAGCAGCCTCCTGGGTAATTTTCAGGGTAGCCATGCCCTTTTCCTGAGAAAGAACGGTAACAGTCATACTGAGTTTCTCCTTTAAATTCATAATTCATAAGTCCCCATTTTTCGGGGAAAATACTGCTGAACATAACTATACCAGATATTTTTCGGAAACTCAACGATTCTGTTTGAAAAACAGGAAAAAGTAAGCTATACTTGGGGAAGAATTGGAAAGAAGGGGGCTGGGCCAAGGTGGAACGGCAGGAAGCGGAGAAAATACTAACCTATGCACTGGACTTGGGAGAACGAATGCTGATCCGAGGGGCCGAGGTGGGCCGGGTAGAGGATACCGTGACCCGCATTCTAAAAGCAGAGGGTGCCCAGCGGGTAGATGTGTTTATCATTACCACCAGCATTGTGGTTACTGCACACTTTGATATGGGTGCCCTGACCCAGACCCGCCGGATCTCCGGCAGCAGCTATGATATGACAGCATTGGTACATCTCAATGATTTAAGCCGCCGGATTTGTGCCGGAGAGGTTCCCCTGGAGGTAATAGGGCAGCGGATCCAGTCCATTTCCCGGGAGAAAACCTATGATAAGCCCACTATGGTGCTGCTTTATGGTTTTACCAGCATGGTATTTTCCCTATTTTTTGGAGGGAGCATTCTGGATGCCCTTCTCAGCGGCCTGGTGGGGATGCTGGTACGGGTGCTGCTGTGGGTGTTTTCCACCCTGCGGGTGCCCGGCTTGGCCACTACCCTGCTCTGCGCCATCATCGGCGGTTTTTTTGCCCACGGGTTCGGCTGGGTGGGAATCCCCTGTTCTGCGGATAAAATTGCCATTGGAAATATTATGCTGCTGGTGCCTGGCGTGGGGCTGACCAACTCCATCCGGGATATGTTCACCGGAGACACAGTGTCCGGCCTGCTTCGGTTTTCCGAGTGCCTTCTTACGGCCCTGGCCCTGGCCTTCGGCTTCGCCGTGCCCAGCCTTTTGGGCTGAGAAAGGAAGTGGATCGTATGCCAACCTGGATCACACAGCTTGTTACAGCCACCATGGGCGCCTTCGGCTTTTCTCTCGTTTTTAATGTGCGGGGAAGGATGATCTTTTATACCACCCTGGGGGGCTTTCTGGCCTGGGGCAGCTTCCTGCTACTGGAGCTGACGAAGATGCACCCGGCTGAGGCCTATCTCTTTGTCAGCATCATCATCACGGCCTATGCGGAAATCAGCGCCCGGCTCCACAAGGCCCCCACCACCGTATTCTTAGTCTGCGCCATTATCCCGCTGGTGCCCGGCAGCCGGCTCTATGCCACCATGGTTCACGCCGTCCATCAGGACTGGGAGGGCTTTGTGGATCAGGGGGTGGATACCCTGCTGCTGGCCATGGCCATTGCGGGGGGAATTATTATTGTTTCCACGGTGATGCACGCCATTCATGCCGCCCGGGATCTACGTAAAAATTAGAAAAAATTAGCTGTCTCACGGTGATTTCCATGCACTGTGAGACAGCTTATTTTTCAGGAAAAACCAACATTGAAAAATCCAGCGTTACTCGGATAGATAAATGCTGACCCGGTTCTGGATGATGGTAGAAACTTCTTCGGCGGTTTTGTCTCCAGAGAAGTATGAGGGGGATTCTTCGTCTACAATGGCAAGAATCTGCTGGTATCTGAGATAACGCTGGGACGCCTTTTCGATGAGCTGCTGCACATAAGCTATCTCGGTGTCGGAAAGTGGTTCGCCTTCGTTTCCGTAGAACAGAGAATTCTGGTCAGTAAAGGGCAGCGTAGCCCGCTGAAAAGCGGATTCCGTGATGGATCTCTTGATGGGGAACCCGTCTGACAAATAGAAGTTTTGCTGATTGTCACGAAGGAGACACTTCAGAAAGGCCCACGCCCCCTCCGGCGATTGGGTTGAACTGCTGATTCCGTAGGTATAGAATGCATTGACGGCGGGGCCATTGGAGGATTCGGAGGGATAACCCACAAAACGAAGCTCTCGTCCTACTTCGGTGAGCATCTGCTGATAAGAAAAAATACCGCTCATCCAAGATTCATACAAAAGCCCTGTTTGACCGCCCGAAGCCGGAAGCAAACTGCTGACAGACAGCAGATTTTCCATGGCCGTGGTATCAAAGGAACAGGTGAAGTTGTCGGTGTCCACAAAACTGTGTCCCCCGTAGCGTATGCAGTTGTAAAGAAAATCGGAGCTTGAGCTGTAATCAATGGGACAGGTGTTGGCGTGCATCTGGGCGAAGGCCTCAAATTCAGAAATGGTCCATCCGGTGCGGTCACCCAGAAATTCCTGTGTTCCCGCAAGTCCAGCCAAACTGAAACTGGGGACAAATTCATAAAGTTGACCGTTGACCTGGAACAGTTCCCAGATGTTTGTGTAATAATCCGATTGAGAAAAGCTTTCATCCTGTTGCATCAGCGGGAGTAGATCCAGCAGGAGCCCCTGATTTTGCAGCACATCCACATCCATGCCGTTGAGCGCATACAGATCCGGAGCGTTTGATGTGAGCAGATCCGCATTCATTTTCGTGAGTGCGGCTGTGATATCTCCGTCTTCGGGATAATAACAAATGGTTTCTATTTGATAGTCGTTTTGACTTCGATTGAAATTCTGAATGGCCATTTGATCTGCGGCGGTGAGGGCCCAATAGGCCAGGGTCAGAGTAACGGTGTGTTCGTCAGGCTCTGGTGCTGTGGTGGTCAGAAGCAGGAGCCTGGAATCAGATAGGGTTGTGGAAGAAAATAACATCTGATGTGCAGATACTCCGGCAATGGGGATTTGCATGGCACCGTTTAATCCGAGGCTTTCCCAGGTGAGCAGTTGGTTGACCTCTCTGTTGGCAATAGATACGGCCCAAAAATCATCTGTGCCGGAGAGAAAAATATACCCATCCTGGGTAGCTACACCGGTATAGGCTGCATCCAATGTACATACGGGCGAAATGCTTCCATCCTGCCAAAGAGAAAGACTGGTGGCTGCACAGGCATCCGGTGTTTCCGGACTCACTTGCAAAAGAAATGTCTGGTCATTCACCGGGAGAATTTGAACTAAGTTTTCACAGGATATTTCGGCGGTAATCTCCAGGTTCTTGTTGATCTGATAGACCATCTGGTTCTCACAGCCAATAAGGCAACTGCCCTGAGCTGCGGGAGCGATACCCAAAGGATAAGAATCTATGGGTAGTACATCCTGGCTTAAAAGGGTTCCATTCTGCTCCAAAAGAAGCAGTTCTGTTACATAAGAATCGTTTTCAGTTGCCGTAACACGAATAAGTGCCAATTTTTCGTCAAAGGAGCAGATGCAGGAAAGGGATTGGCCGGATTCAATGGACAGTGGAAGTTCGTCAAGCTGTGTTCCATAAATATCAGTTTTGACTAGCCGGGTTCCATCACAGATTGCAAACACGGAATTATCAATCATGGTAGCGGAGGAGGTGGTGGTAAGACAGTCATTCCCATCGGGCCACTGGGCATAGTAAGTTTCCTGGATAGGGGTTGTTGCGGCTGATTCAGGGGAAATGCTGCCACAGCCACACAGGGAAAGCATCAAAATCAACAGAAAGAAGGTTGGATGCTTAAATTTCATGTGTTGAGTCTCCTTTCGCACAGGGAACCTTTAGGGACGAAACGTTGAAAACTGAAAAAGGTTCGAATGACCCATATCCTCAATCATTACGAGAAAGGATATGGGTCTGGCTGTTCGCTCGTAAAAATGCTACAAAAGTAGCTTATGAAACCGTCTTATGTATAGCAGGTTTTTGAGCTGGTTTTGTATTCTCCGTCAATTGTAGCGTGAAACACGCCCCGAGCTTTATAGTGTGTTGTATAACTGGAATAGTTTGCTGATGTGCTAAGTCTTGTTGACGTTCCGTAGTTTTCGTTGTTTACTAGCACGGTACCATTTTTGTCTTGTACTTCGATATACACGTATCTATAAACAGCGGTATCTAGGGTGAGAATTGAATAGGCTTTTGAACCAACTGCGTAAACGTTATGTGCGTAACTGTTCGAAGCAAATGTGGGGACAGTCAGAGAACCGATGATCAGCAGTGCGGAGAATAATGTAATGATTCGATATTTCATATTTAACCTCCTTTTGGGTTGTGAATACAAGAAGTACAAAATATATTCTGCATTGGACTCACCCTTCCTTTTTTCGACTATAGTAGGCTTACAACTGCATCGGACTCTCCATCTTCTGTATGCGTGTAACAGGTTCAAAAGATTATTCAGCATAAACTTTGTGTCATATGCTGCCGGGCAATTTTGCTAAATCAAATAGGAAAGGTTACCATGGAAGAGCTCGACCACATCCAGCTTCTTCGACTTGCACGATATCCCAGAGTATGATTTCGTCGCCAGAGTCATCAATTAGCCACACCTCAAACCGATGTTGTGAACAAATTCCTTCGGACTCAGCCTTACTTGAGGTTGCAAAACAACCGCCTTCGTAGACGCACCAATAACGGTCACTTTCGTCCACAAGGTCACTATCATCGAAGTATGTGACAGTGACATGATCCTGAATGAATTGCTCCAGTACGGATTCGTTCTGCCACTTCGTGGTCAGTCCAAGCATATAATCATACGTGCGTGGGATAACATCGTCAAACATTAAAAGACGTGCTATTAGCTCATTAAGCTGAGGCTTCAAATCTGTATGCAACTTGATGTTGTAATCAACAAGATTTAATCGTTCCTTGTATTCGGCAAAATCTATAGAAACAGTCATATCATCATAATAGGTGGTTGTGCCGACTTCCTCAGGAAAGGCTTCCACAGTGGGGGGAAGATCGAATCGATCCTGTGCAAGTATACCGGTTGGATGATAGTATGCTAAGATGCCTTTAGAAATAAGATTGACTGCGGTTATATTGCCCTTATCATCGTACATATATGGGGATTGGGTGCTGGCCTCAAGTCCTTCTGTGGCATTGGACGAAGAAAATGATGATACGGAGGATTCTATTTTAGATGCGGCAGAATCACATCCAGAACAGCACAATATTATGATCATCGCAGTGAGCAAAGGGATTTTTTTTAGCATTGTGGTCTCCTTTGTGACGAGAGTTCTTGGATTATTAACTCGCTTTAGATATAGTTTAGATATTCTGCATAGGGACAAACTGCGTATCCATAGCCAGAATATCGATATTGCCCGCAACCAGAAAGTATGGTTGAACGTTGCTGCCATATTGTACCACAATTGGTGCACTTCTGAGCCTCGCTTTTTTTGTGTTGGATACACCAATTATTGCTGTTGAAGGTTGGAACAACTGCAACAGTGATCCAGGCTCTACGAGGATTGTCACAACAACTGGCACCTCGCATCGTTTCATTAAAATACGTAATATTTACATTTTCTTCGATAAAATTCAAAAAAACATCATCGTTCAATGTACAGGTGGAAAGAACCGCTGCCGGGATAATGTTATCAGATATGAGCTGATACAGTACGACTTCATCTGCGGAATTTTTTAGTGTCACGCTTAAACGGAGATTATAGACAGTAGTCGAAAGAGTATCTGAGTAATTGTTCCAGTCAAAATACTCAATTATGTCGTTTTCATCTCCGCTATATGACTCCGAGTGTAGATTACAAGCATATACAGGGAGTAGTGAGGAAATGGCTGTGAGTAGGGTGAGCATGAAAACAATAAACTTTTTCATAAATGCCTCCATTCTAGGCCGGTGAGACGATAATGAATTCTATAAACCGGTGGCAAAAATCTGCATTGGACTCACCCTTCCTTTTTTCGACTATAGTAGGCTTACAACTGCATCTTATCAACATAATGTGAGTTTGTCAATGTGTTTTTTTGAAAAAATATTGACAAAAAATAAGCTTGTTGATATCATGCAATTACAATACGTATTGTTGGTGAAATTGACTTATGGGAAAACGAGATTATTTTCGAAATGGAACGGTAGATATGATGATTTTGTCCCTCCTCCAGGAAGAGGATATGTACGGATATCAGCTGGTAGGTGCCATCGAGGAGCGGTCTGGTGGGAAAATCACCATTCAGATTGGCTCACTTTATCCGGTGCTGTATCGGCTTCGGGACGAGGGCTGTATTTCTGAAAATCAGGTTCCCATCGGACGTCGAAAGTTCCGGGTGTATTACCATGTTGAGCCTCATGGGCTGGATGTGTATCAGGAACTGCTGCAGGAACACTATGAATTCCAGCGGGCACTGGATAAAATCCTGTCGGCCCCGGCAAACAGGAAAGAGGGGGGCAACAGGGATGAATAAAGCGACGAAGTGTTACCTTCGTGAGGTGAAGGGGTTGCTGCCCTGTTCCCGTAGGGAGAAAAGGCGGTATCTTGCGGAGCTGGAGGTAGATGTGGTTTCCTATCTCCAAGGGTGTCCCGCTGCGTCCGTGGAGGATTTGTGTCACCATTTCGGAGAACCCAAGGCTGTAGCAAAGGAGTTTATGGCACAGCTTTCCCCGGAACAGTTATCTCGCAAAATGTCCGTGAAACGAATGATTGCGATTGGGGTTATCTCGATTGTGTCAATTTTGGTGATTGTATTTGGGGTATTGGCATATTACTATGCCGATTCAATTGACAGATTTGTGAATGGTTATTATGTAGATACCATTGATGTGATACCATCTACAGATGATCCCAATCAGGAGCCGATTGAGGTACACTAAAGGAGGAATTCACTGTGATGAAATTTGCCAACAGGCTTATTGCCGTCCTATGCTGTGTTGTATTGCTGGCCTTGCCGGTTCTGGCCGTGGATACGGATACGGTTGTGACAACAAAACGAATCGATTTGGACGATGGCGGCTATATTGTAGAAGAAATTGTTTCTTCCAGCACGGCCCGAGCGACCTCCACAAAGAGCGGCACGAAAACAAGCACCAGATACTCCGCAGATAATGAGATTCTGTATGCTGTAAAGGTGACTGGAACATTCAGCTACAACGGCACTTCTGCATGGGCAACTGCTTCTTCTGCGACTGTATCCATTTACAGCACCAGTATCACCTATGTCTCAAAATCCAGCAGCTACAGCAGCAACTATGCAAAAGCTACCGGAACTGTAACCTTCCTCACAAAATCCGAAAGCCGTACCGTTACCCTCTACTGCGATAAAAACGGGAATCTTTCCTGATGTCCATAACCAAGAGCAAGCCGCCCCGATTATTGGGGCGGCTTGTCTCACTTTTGCAACAATTTATGATATGCGGGGAATATTTCATGGACAAAATGCAGGAAATGCTATAAAAATGTTTCTTTTCTCTTGAAATGTTACGTGATATAATATATACACGCCCTTTTGGGCAAAATCCCTCCGCTATGCGGGGAAAGGAATAAGTCAATGGAACTGAAATACAGTGCGCTCCTGAGCCCCATTAAGATCGGCAATATGGTGCTGCGGAACAGAATGCTTTCTTCTGCTTCCACCCCCCACTTCCTTCAGGGAACAGAGAAGGAACCCACCGAAAAGGTCATCTCCCATTTTGCCGGCCGTGCCAAAAACGGTGCTGCTCTGGTGACCCTGAACCACCTGTTTGAAAAGGGTATGCCCAACATGGGCGGCCGTGTGCTGGACAACACCCCTGCACACTTCAACCTCTTTGACATGACCGATGCCAACGCACAGGACTACCTGTGTAAGGAACTGGATGCCATCCACTTCTACGGCGCAAAAACCTGTGCTTATATTATGGGCACTGCATACATGGGCCCCGGTATGGGCATGGGCATGGGTGCCGCTATGGCTGGCCCCGGCGGCCCCGGTGAGGGTCCTGGCGGTCCTGGTGGCCCCGGTGGTCCTGGCGGCCCTGGTGGTCCCGGCGAAGGCCCTGGCGGCCCCGGCGGCGATATGCCTCCTATGCCCGGCGAGGACACCACCCCCCAGCATAAGGACTTCGGCGTACAGACCGATACCGTTCATGCACAGAACGACGGCGGCCCCCAGCAGTCCGTTTCCTCCCTCACCAAGGAGTATCTCCAGGCCATGATCGAGGACTATGCTCAGCAGTGTAAGGACTTCAAGGCCCTGGGCTTTGACATGGTGTCCATCTATGCTTGCTATCGGAACAACCCCATGGCAAAGCTGCTGTCCCCCCTGACCAATGACCGCACCGATGAGTACGGCCCCCAGAGTCTGGAGAACCGGGCCCGCTATCTGGTGGAGATGTTCAC
>CAZFXB010000036.1:0-14152 GCA_964522835.1 uncultured Oscillospiraceae bacterium | reverse complement strand
CCATGCTGGATCCTGTGGGCCGGAATGAGGTCATTGATACCATTCACGAGCTCAACGAAAAATTCGGCGTTACGGTGCTGCTCATTACCCATCATATGCGGGAGGCCATTACAGCCGACCGTGTGGTTGTGATGGACGGTGGAAAAATCATCGGAGATGACACGCCGAAGAAGGTGTTTTCCCAGGTGGAGCTGCTGAAAAGTGTGGGCCTGACCGTACCGGAGACCACAGAATTGATGTGGGAAATGAACCGGGATGGGTGGAATTTGCCTCTGGATGCCCTCAGTGTGGAGGAGTGCGCCCAGGCCATTTTGTCTGAAATCAAAGCATAAAAAGCGGAACAATGCTGTTCCTGTGTACAGAATAGAATAGGCCCCCAGTGGCGGCTGCACGGGAGAGCCTGATTTGATACAGCCAGAGGATATCTTATGAATCCAATTATTGAAACCAAAGAATTGACACATATTTATTCCCAGGGCACCCCCTTTCAGCGGTATGCCCTGGATGGTGTGGATTTTTCCGTGAACCAGGGTGAGTTTATGGGCATCATCGGCCACACAGGTTCGGGGAAATCCACCCTGATTCAGCATCTCAACGGGCTTTTGAAGCCCACCTCCGGAAAGGTGCTGTTTGATGGAAAGGACATCTGGAGTGACAAGCTGTTCACCCGGGAAGTACGTTTCCAGGTGGGGCTGGTGTTCCAGTATCCCGAATATCAGCTGTTTGAGGAGACCGTATATAAGGATATTGCATTCGGCCCCAAAAACATGAAGCTGGAGGAGCAGGAGATCGATCGCCGGGTTCGGGAGGCTGCGGCCTTTGTAGAACTGCCGGAGGAGGTTATGGAGCTTTCGCCCTTTGAACTGTCCGGAGGACAGAAGCGGCGGGTGGCCATTGCCGGTGTCATCGCCATGGAGCCCAAGGTTCTGATTCTGGACGAGCCTACAGCGGGGCTTGACCCCAAGGGAAGAGAGCAAATCCTCCGGAATATCCGGGCCTACCACCGGGCGAAGAATGCCACAGTAATCATGGTATCCCACTCCATGGAGGAGATCGCAGACAGCGTGGAGCGGCTTGTGGTGGTAAACGACAGCCACATTGCCATGGACGGTACGCCGGGAGCGGTTTTTGCCCGTGCAGAGGAGCTGGAAAAAATGGGACTGGCAGTGCCCCAGGTTACCAGTGTGTTCCGCCGGCTTCGACAGCTGGGGCTTCCGGTGGATGATTCCATCTACACCATGGATCAGGCCAAGGCAGCCCTGCAAAAACTGAAAGGGGGCCTGGAGACATGCTGAAGGATATCACCATTGGACAGTATTTCCCCGGAAATACCCCTGTTCACAAAATGGATCCCAGAACCAAAATCCTGGCGGTAATCCTTTATATTGCGGCGCTGTTTACCGCCAAGGGAATTGTCGGTTATCTGCTGTGCCTTGGCTTTTTGGCCCTGGCCATCCGGGTGTCAAAGATTAAATTAAAGGCCATTACCAGAGGGCTGAAGCCTCTGGTGGTGATTATCTGTTTCACCGCCATCTTAAATATGTTCTACACCGATGGCAATGTGCTGGTGAAGCTGTGGATTTTTAAGATTACAGACAAGGGCATCCGACAGGCCATTTTGATGGTGGCCCGGATTATTATGCTGGTGGCAGGCACCTTTCTGCTTACCTACACCACCAGTCCCATTACCCTGACAGATGGACTGGAAAAACTGCTGGGGCCTCTGAAAAAGCTCCATGTGCCGGTACATGAGCTTGCAATGATGATGAGCATTGCCCTGCGGTTTATCCCCACACTGATTGAGGAAACGGACAAGATCATGTCTGCCCAAAAGGCAAGAGGTGCTGACTTTGAGACGGGAAACCTGCTGGAGAAGGCCAAGGCACTGATTCCTATTCTGGTGCCTCTGTTTGTCAGTGCGTTTCGCCGGGCCGACGAGCTGGCTACTGCCATGGAGTGCCGGTGCTACACCGGTGGAAATGGCCGTACCCGCCTGAGCCCCCTTCGGTGGCAGAAGCGGGACAGCGTTGGTCTGGGACTGGGGCTGCTGCTTTTGGCTCTGGTTATTTTGCTCCGGATTTTCGGACTGTAATTTAGGGAGGCGCTATGCGAAACATCGCCATGATCCTCATGTATGAGGGCACCGCCTACCACGGCTGGCAGGTGCAGAAAAATGCCATTACCGTCTGCGAGACCATGGAGCGGGCAGCCTCTATGGTGATGGGCCATAAGGTGAAAATCACCGGCTGCGGCAGAACGGATGCGGGAGTCCACGCCAGAAACTATGTGGCCAATTTCCGTACAGATTCCAGGATCCCTGTGGATCGGATCCCCTATGCCATGAACACCCATCTGCCCCACGACATTGTGGTGCGGGAGGCCTTTGAGGTACCGGAGGAGTTTAACGCCATCACCCACTGTGTAAAAAAGGAATACACCTATCAGGTCTATAATTCCAGGATCCGGGATCCCTTCTATGTGAACCGGGCCTGCTTTTATCCGAAGCTGTTGGATGAAAAAGTGATGCAGGCGGCGGCGGATCGATTTGTGGGAACCCATGATTTTGCCGCAGTGCGGAGTGTGGGGACGGATGTGAAATCTACAGTAAGAACCTGCCACTATTTTGAGGTGGAGCGGCAGGAAAACCTGCTGTCTATGCGGGTTTGCTGCAACGGCTTCCTTTACAATATGGCTCGGGCCATGTGCGGTACGATAATCTATGCTGCCGAGGGAAAGTTTCCTCCGGAAGCCATCACGGATATTTTAGATCAGGGTGACCGCACTGCTGCGGGCCCCACTTTGCCCCCTGGGGGATTATATATGACCAAGCTCTGGTATCAGTGCGGGGAGGTTTCGTTTCATGTTGAATGACACCCTGAAATCAGGATGTCAAACAAAATGGAGGTATATTATTATATTGGTATTTACGGCGGCGATAGCCCTGGGGACGGCATTTTTGCTGGAACAGGGCCAGCCCCTTCGATACCTGGGACGAAAGCTGTCCCTGGAAGGCTCCTGGGAGCCCTGGGACGGAACGAATCAAAAACTCTGCTTCGAAGCCGGAGGGAAGACCCTGCGTGTGGGGGCAGAAGAAATTCCCGTTCCCTGCGGCATAGATGCCGTGATTTCCGGTGAGGAGGCCCTTGCGGTCATCACCAGCGGTTCCGGGGTGCTGACCCGAACCGTGTTTTATGACGACCAGGCACAGGCCCTGGGTAAAATCGATTTAAAGGACCGGGCCATGCTCCGGGGTGTTTTTCTGGACGGCTGCTTTCTGGGACTGTGCTACGGAAAGGATGGCAGCTGGAGCCTGCTGGCCTGTGGGCTGGATGGCAGTATTCTGGCAGAGAAGGGGCTGGAAACAGAAATATGCTGTGATCTTCTTGGGCTTGACACAGGCTTTGTAGTGGAGACGGAGGATGCACTTCTGTTTTATAACGATGAGCTGGAGCCTGTCGGTACCTACCTGCTGGGCAGCCGTCAGGTGGCAGCCTGGGCCGGAGAAGATGATCTTCTGGCGGTGGTTTTTTACCATCAGGGAGAGTACTATTTAGAAAGCTTTTATCATACAGAAGCTGTGGCCCAGTGCCGGATTCCTATGGAGATCCGTGATCTGGCCGTGGTGCAAGGAAACATTTGTATCCTTGACTTTGAAAGCCTACGGGTTTATGATGCCTTTTGTAATTGCTATGCCGTTTCCACGGAGGGAGCCAGGGCAGTGAGTCTGGAGACTTGCAAGAATGGTCTGTGGCTTCGAGGTGAGGCAGAGGCATTGTATTTCACTTCGTAAAATAATATCCCTTTGGGATATCACAATATTTAGGACAAAGGAGAACCAATATGCGTCCCAGTCTGTGCAGCAGATGCAACAAGAATTATGCTGTGATTTTTATTACCAAGATTGAAAATGGAGAGACCAAAAACGAGGGTCTCTGCCTCAAGTGTGCCCGGGAGCTGGGCATTAAGCCCATTGATGACATGATGCAGAAAATGGGCATCACCGAAGAGGACATGGAGAACCTGACCGGAGAAATGATGGGCATCCTGGGGGGAGATGAGATGATCCCGGAGTCCGACGAAGAGGACGAGGAAAATGCCGGAGAAGAGGATGAGGGCCGTACTGCCACCTTCCCCTATCTCAGCAAGCTCTTCTCCAACTCCGATCGGCCCCAGAAGCAGGAGCCACCCAAGGATGGGGGCAACGGTGGAAAGACCGGGAAGACCGATGGAAAGAAAAACAAGCGGAAGTTCCTGGAGACCTACTGCCTCAATCTGACTCGGAAGGCCAAGGAAGGAAAAATTGACCGGATTGTTGGCCGAGATACGGAGACGGAGCGGGTGGTACAGATTTTAAACCGCCGTCAGAAGAACAACCCCTGTCTCATTGGCGAGCCCGGTGTGGGCAAAACCGCCATTGCAGAGGGGCTGGCCCAGCGGATCGTGGATGGCCAGGTGCCCTACAAGCTGCTGGATAAAGAAGTTTATATGCTGGATATGACCTCCATGGTGGCAGGCACCCAGTTCCGGGGACAGTTTGAGAGCCGGATGAAGGGGCTTATTGATGAGATCAAAAAGACTGGAAATATTATTCTGGTCATTGACGAAATCCATACCATCGTAGGGGCTGGGGATGCGGAGGGCAGCATGAATGCGGCCAATATTTTGAAGCCCGCCCTGTCCCGGGGGGAGATCCAGGTGCTGGGCGCCACCACCTTTAATGAGTACCGGAAACACATCGAGAAGGACTCTGCTCTGGAGCGTCGGCTCCAGCCTGTTACGGTGAACGAGCCCACCATTGAGGAGGCCATCGACATTATTCGGGGTATCTCTCATTACTACGAAGAATTCCACGGGGTGAAGGTATCCCCGGAGATGGCCCGTCAGGCAGTGCTGCTGTCTGAGCGGTATATCTCTGATCGGTTCCTGCCGGACAAGGCCATTGACCTGATTGACGAGGCCTGCTCCGATATGAATCTGAAAGATCCGGACATTCGCCATCTGGCAGAGCTCCGGAAGGAATACGCAGATATCTCCCTGGAGATCGAAATGCTTACCGATGGTGGAGAGCATGACGAAAAGGACTATGAGCGGCTGGCCATGCTCCGCAGTAAGGAGCTTCAGCTGGACAGCCAGATCCATGAACTCCAGGCAAAGCCCCAGCCGGCCCTTACCATGGAAAACCTGGCAAGGGTTATCGAGCTGTGGACCAAGATCCCTGCTTCTAAGGTGCAGGCCCAGGAGTATCAGCAGCTGAAAACCCTGGAGGAAAAGCTGAAAGCCCATATTGTGGGGCAGGACGAGGCCATTTCCTCCGTTGCACGGGCCATTCGCCGGAGCCGGGTGGGGATATCCCCCAAGCGGCGGCCTGTCAGCTTTATTTTTGTTGGCTCCACCGGTGTGGGTAAGACAGAACTGGTAAAAACCCTGGCCAGCGAGCTGTTTGACAGTGTGGATTCCCTGATTCGGCTGGATATGTCCGAATATATGGAGAAGCACTCCGTGTCCAAGCTGATTGGTTCGCCTCCCGGATATGTGGGCTATGATGAGGCAGGCCAGCTTACGGAAAAGGTTCGCCGGAAGCCCTATTCTGTGATCCTGTTTGACGAACTGGAAAAGGCCCATGCAGATGTGCTCAATATTCTGCTCCAGGTGCTGGATGACGGCCGAATCACCGATGCCCAGGGGCGGGTGGTGAATTTTGAACACACCGTTATTATTATGACCTCCAACGCCGGCAGCGAAACAAAGTCTGCATCGGTGGGATTTGGTCGTACTGCCTCGGAGCAGTCCAAGGATAAGGCACTGAAGGCCCTTCAGCAGATCCTTCGGCCTGAGTTTATCAACCGGGTGGACGAGATCATCGCCTTTAATAAGCTGACGGAAGAGAACTTCCGGGGTATTGCAGATATTATGCTGAAGGAACTGAAGGATTCTCTTCAGGAGCGGGGGCTGGCCCTTAGCTGGACAGAGCAGGTCATCGACTATCTGGTGAAGAAGTCCTTCTCCGACACCTATGGCGCCAGAAATCTGCGGCGTACCATTCAGAAGGATCTGGAGGATCCCATTGCGGAGAAAATCATTGAAAGCTTCGAGGCACCCATTGCATCCATTACCCTGGATGCGGCGGAGGATCAGGTCATCGTAACCGCAATGTAAATATGTAAATTAGAAAGGAAGTAGGGGCCATGGATCTAAGAGAGATTTTTCAGAAGCCGGAGCTGCGGCAGCTGCTCCTGAGCAGCTCCATTGGTCTGGAAAAAGAGAATATTCGTGTCCATGAGGATGGCAACTTTGTCCTGACCCCGCATCCTTTTGGCAACAAAGCCAAGCACCCCTTTATTCTCACAGATTTTGCAGAGTGCCAGGTGGAGATCGGCACGGAGGTCTGCGCCAATCCGGATCAGGTCTATGACCAGCTGGAGAACCTTCACGATATTGTCACCACCACCATTGCGGTGGAAAATGAGGAGCGGGAGTACCTCTGGCCCATGAGTAACCCGCCTTTGATCGCAGACGAGGATTTAATCCCGGTTGCAAAATTTGAGGGGGATGCCAAGAGCAAGGAGACCTATCGGGAGTATTTGGCGGGGAAATATGGCAAGAAAATCATGCTGTATTCAGGCATTCACTATAACTTTTCCTTCAACGAAAAGCTGATCTCCCGGCTGCATCAGCTTCTGGGCCGCCAGGATGATGTGCATTATCTGAAAAGTGAGATTTATCTCACCATGGCGAAAAACTGCTATCTCTACAGTTGGTTCCCGGTGGTGATGACTGCCGCCAGCCCCATCTTTCACGAGAGCTTCCTGGACGAGGGAGAAAATGTGGGGGGCGGCCGGTTCCTGGGCTATAGCTCCATGCGAAACAGCAAGTACGGCTACTGGAATAAGGAAGAGATCATCCTCGATTATACTAATCTGGATTCCTATATCAGCAGTGTGGTTTCTGTGGTGCGGCAGGGGATCATTAAGACCTCCAGCGAGTTCTATACCCCGGTTCGGCTGAAGCCCAGGGGAAAGTATCTGATGAAAACCCTGAGAGAGAGCGGCGTAAACCACATTGAACTCCGGATGTTTGATCTGAACCCTCTGGATAAAAACGGCATGAGCAAGAACGACATGGAGTTGATGGAATATTTCCTTTTGTATCTTGCCACCCTGCCGGATTTCGACTTTACACCCCAGTGGCAGCGGACCTCCCATGAAAACCATCTCCGCAGTGCAGCCTACGACATCGAGTCCGTGGATATCGAATTGCCGGAGCGGACGGAGAGCCTGAAAAATGCGGCTCTGCGGCTTCTAAACGAGATGGAGGCGTTCTATCGGGATATGGATGTGCCCCAGGCACTGCGTAGCCTTTCTGTTGCACGGCAGCGGCTTTTAAATCCGGAGCTGCTTTACAGCCACCGGGTATACCGGGCCGTGGAGGAAATGGGGTATGTGCCCTTCAGCATTGACTGTGCCCGTCGAGCCCTCAGCAAGTCTAACGAGATGTACTATCTGCTCAAGGGTTTTGAGGATATGGAGCTTTCCACCCAGGCTATTATTAAGGCGTGTCTGAAGCTGGGCGTGAAATATGAGGTGCTGGATCGGAAGGACAACTTCGTGCGGCTCCGGAAGGATGGCCAGGTGGAGTATGTGAAGCAGGCCACCAAAACCAGCCGGGACAACTGCGCCAGCATCCTGATTATGCGAAACCGGAATCTGACTAAGCAGCTTTTGCAGGAGCACGGCATTCCTACCCCCCGGGGGGAGGTCTACACGGACAAGGAAACTGCACTGCTGGAATTTGAGGGCCACAATCAGGTGCCCTGTGTGGTGAAGCCCAATTTTGCATCTCTGGGCCGGGGCATCACCAGCTTCAACAAATTTCCTACCCGGGATATGTTTGAGCGGGCACTGGATATTGCCTTCTCCAGCAGCGCTGAGGTGATTGTGGAGGAGTATATCCCCGGGGATGCCTATCGGTTCCTGGTCATCGGCAATGTGGTTCAGGCGGTGAGCAAGCGGATGCCTGCCTTCGTGGTGGGCGATGGTCAGCGGCCCATCCGGGATCTGGTCATTGAAAAGTCTGCCGATCCCCTTCGTGGGCCGGATAACAAGAAGCCTCTGAGCTTTATCGGTATGGGCGCAGAGGAGGCTCTCCATCTGGAGCTCCACGGCATGAGCTTTATGACCATTCCGAAAAAGGGTGAGGTGGTGACCCTGCGGCAGGATTCCAATGTCCACGCCGGAGGCGATGCCATTGACTGTACAGATATTGTGCATCCCTCCTATAAGAAGCTGGCACTGGATGCTGCCAAGGCGGTAGGTGCAGTATTCTGCGGTGTGGATCTCATCACCGAGGACATTACAAGCCCCGCCGAAGAGAGTATTTTTGCGGTTACGGCCCTGAATTTTAACCCATCCATCAAAATTCACTGCTATCCCTCTGCCGGACAGGCCCGGCCCATCGGAGAAGCGGTGGTACGATTCCTGTTTGATATGGACAAGGAAACTGGAGGAACCCTATGACACTGGACGAAGCAATTCTCTATCGCCGTTCCATTCGCTCCTATGATATGGAGGAGCTGGAACCGGAGATCATTGACGAACTGGTTGATTTTCTTTCTGAATTAAAGGTGCCCGATGACACCATTGAGTGGAATTTCGACATTCTTCCCATTGACGATATGCGGAAGATATTAAATGGCTTTCCCAATCTTCAGGCACCCCACTACCTGGTGATTCGGTCTGAAAAGATTCGGAACTGCCTGCAAAATGCGGGCTACATTGGGGAGATGGCGGTTCTTTGGCTGACGGCCCACGGCATAGCCTCCTGCTGGCAGTCCACGCTGGATGTGGAGAAGGAGCATGATTTTGAGGATGTGCTGCCCTATATCACCACCGTAGCCTTCGGAATGTCCACGGAGCCCTTCCGGAAGCCAGGTGAGGAGCCCAAAAAGAAAAAGAAGCTGAGTCAGATCGCCATGGGTGACATGAAGTCCCACCGGAAGGAGATCATGGAGCTTACCTGGAGAGCTCCCAGCTGTATGAACATGGAGCCTGTCCGCTATCTGGTGGACACCCATCGGATTCATATCTATCGAAAGAATAACCGGATCCTGAAGTTTAACCAGTTTAACTACTACCAGTGTCTCGATGTGGGCGTTGCAATGGCCCACATGGAGGTTGCAGCCAAAAAGTATGGCTACAATGTGGTGTTTGAACGGCTGGTGCCGGAACCGGACTATCGGAAAGAGATCTATCAGGCTTCTGCCCATCTGGTTCGGGATGAAGAAGCAGAAAAAAACTAAAGAAATGCCAAAAGCGCCATTCAGTCTATGCTGGATGGCGCTTTTGTTCTATCCTGGGCGAAAAGCACATAGGATTTAGGGCAGGAGGAAAACACATGGATTTATCGTTTTTGCCGGATCAGGTCAGATGTGCCTTTTCTAAAAAAATACAGACAGGCCGATTTGAGGCTCAGGAGCTGCGGTTCCGCAGAAATAGACCTGTTACGGTGGTGTATCCCTGGGGGGAGCAGGTACTGGATGACAATGGCAGGCAAATTTATGTGACGGACAAGCTGCTGGAGGAGATTTTAGCCAGAGCCACAGGCTTTTCTCCCTATTCCCTCCGGCTGGAGGAGACGGGGCTGTTTCTTCCGCTGAAGGGGGGCTGCCGAATGGGGCTCTGCGGGGAGGCGGTGGTGAAAGAGGGAAAGCTGTCGGGGCTTAGAACAATCTCGTCTCTGTCTGTGCGGCTGGCCCGGGAGAAGATGGGCATTGCCAGGGAGACAGCGGACAGGCTTTTGATGGGGGGAAACCCGACTTCAGCGCTGATCGTATCTCCGCCAGGTGGAGGAAAAACCACCTTTTTGCGGGATCTGATCCGGTGCATCAGCCAGAAGGGGTATCGAGTTGCTGTTGTAGATGAACGGCGGGAGCTGGGGGCTGACGGAGCATTGGAGTTGGGGCCCACCACGGATGTGCTTACAGGGGCGCCGAAGGTGCAGGCCATTCCGCTGCTGATTCGGGCCATGAACCCCCAGGTTCTGGCGTTGGACGAAATCAGCGGAGAAGCAGAACTGGAGGAGGCACTGTATGCCTCTTTTTCCGGGATCGCCCTGCTGGCTACGGCCCACGGGGACGGAAAGGCATCTCTACACCAAAGACCCCTGTACCGCAAACTGCTCCGCTCCGGAGCCTTTGGGTGGATTATTACCCTGGAGGGCCTAGGGAAACCTAGAATGGAAAGGCTGAGAGACTATGATGCGATGGATGGGCGCTATTTTTGTTACACTGGCATCCCTGATGGTGGGATGGGGGGCCCGGCAGGGGCTCCGGGAGCACCTGAATCTATTGGGACAGCTTCGGTTGGGGCTGGAGCTGATGGCAGGGGAGATGGAACTGAATATGCCCCCCCTCAGTCAGCTTTTTGAGACAGTGGGACAGGGAATATCCGGGGCTGTGGGAGAATTCTTGCAGGGAACGGGAACCCTGATGGCGGCAGTGCCGGGACGGCCTCCCCAGACGGCCATGAAGCTGCAGCTGGAGCGGCAGCCTCTGAACCTGACAGGGGATGAGACGGCCATGCTGATGGAATTGGGCGGAGCCCTGGGCCGGTATGATCTGGGGGGACAAGCCCGGCTGCTGGAGCTGTACCGACGGCGGGTGGATGGGCTTATTGAAGTGGCTGAGGGGGCAAAGAATCAGAAGAGCCGGGCATGGATGACGGCTTCGGTGTGCTCCGGACTGATTTTGGTGCTGCTGATGCTGTAGGAGGAAACAGATGGACATTGATCTCATTTTTAAGATTGCTGCGGTGGGTATCATTGTGGCCATTCTCAACCAGGTGCTTTCAAACTCCGGTCGGCAGGAGCAGGCCACCATGACCACCCTGGCGGGGCTGGTGGTGGTGCTGATGATTCTGGTTCAGAAGATCGCCGAGCTGTTTGAACTGGTGAAAACCCTGTTTTCCTTCTGATGGAGACGGTATACAGATGCGCAGGCGTGGCTGTGCTGGGGGCCATTTTGTCTCTGGTGACAAAAAAACACAGTGGCGAGTTTGGTGTGCTGCTGAGTATTTCGGTGGTGCTGCTGATTTTGACCCTGATGCTGGGGCTTCTGGAGCCGGTATTACAGTTTGCAGAATCCCTTCAGGAAACTGCGGCCTTGGGGAATGGCTTGCTAGGGCCGGTGATAAAGACCCTGGCCATTGGATTTCTGACAGAAACCGGGAAGAACATTGCGGAGGAGGCCGGGGAAAAGACGGTGGGCAGTGTACTTACCATGGCGGGAAGCATTGGAGCACTCTATGTGCTCTTGCCCCTGTTGCAGGGGGTACTGGATCTGTTGGAGACGCTGCTATGAAAAAGTTGATTTGGGTCGTTTTACTGATGTGGATGCTGTCTGTTGGAGCCTGTGGTGTGGACATCTCGGAAAAAATGGGACTGAGAGATTTAGAGGGGGCTCTGCCGGAGGCGGCCCAGGACAATTTGCAGGATATTACCCCGGAGGAACCGGGAGATTTGAAAAAAGGCGCAGAACGAATTGTAACAGGAAGTCTTCAGGATGGAACCATCCTGAAGGCCGGGGTGGGGCTCTGCGTTCAAATCACCGGGATCATACTGCTGGCAGCTACCATGGGAGCATTTGGCGACGGGAAAACCCTGGGGGCCGTAGAGTTTGGGGCTGTGTTGGCGGTGGGACTGTGCTGCCTGGGACGCATTTCCGGCCTGTTTTCCAAGGTGGCCCAGGCGGTGGATGCCCTTTCTGCCTTCTCCGGCTTTTTATTTTCCACGTTGGCAGCTACAACGGCGGCCACTGGCGCAGTGGGCGCCTCCACCGCCATGTATGGGGTGACGGTGGCAGTTTGCGGTGGGCTGACCCGGCTGCTCCAGGGGATTTTTTTGCCGGGCGTATCCTGCTATTTGGGGCTGATGCTGGCTTCGGCGGCGGTGGGAGACGGCAGCCTTTCTATGGTGGGAGATCTTCTGAAACAGGGGCTGACTCTAATCCTGAAATTTGGTGTGATTGGATTTACGGCCTATTTATCTCTGTCCGGTGCCATCAGCGGCAGTGCGGATGCGGCAACCATACGTGCGGCCAAATTGGCCATATCCACGGCGGTGCCTGTGGTGGGCAGTCTGATGGCCGATGCCTCTGAGACATTGCTGGTTTCTGCAGGAATTCTGCGAAGCGGTGTGGGGGTATTCGGAATGCTGGGGGTGCTGGCGGTGGCAATGGGCCCATTTTTAGAGACAGGTGTCAGCTATCTGGGGCTGAAGCTGACAGCGGCTGTGGCAGCAGCCGCAGGAGAAAAACAGCTTTCCGGATTGGTGGGAGCCATGGCCACAGGCTTTGGACTTTTGACTGCCCTGGTGGGTGTGGCGGCATTGCTGATGATTATTTCCTGTGTATGCTTTATGCAGGTGGGGGTGGGATGAACAATGAAGGCTTACCTGATTCGAATCACGGCAGCGGCAATTTTGGCTTCGGTGCTGCGGAAATTGGCACCCCAGGGGACTTCGGGCAGAGGAACCAGGCTGGGGGCGGGCCTTCTGGTAATCCTGACGGCGCTGGGGCCTCTGGGAGAGGTGGATATTCTGGAGGGCGCAAGGAAAATCGTGTCGGGAGGCTATGTGGCAGGTTACTCGGAGGATGCCTTTCAGGAAACCTCCAATGATCTGATGGAAGAACTCATAAAGGAAAATGCGGAGGCATATATATTGGACAAGGCACAGGCTATGGGAGCGGAAGTTCAGGCAGAGGTGGAAACTGTGGTGCAGAACGGCTGTCCCATTCCCTGGCGGGTAAGGCTGGAGGGCAATGTGTCCCTCGGGCAGAAGGAGGCACTTGCAAGAATGCTCAGAGATGACCTGGGGATCCCGGAGGAACGGCAGATGTGGTAGAGAATCAGAAACAGGATTTTGGAAAAAAGCTGAGGCAGTTTGGGAAACGGTATCGGTATCCTGTGCTGATCCTGGCGGTGGGGATTCTTATGATGCTGCTTCCCACAGGGCACAACGAGCAAGGGGCAGAAGCCGAAGAAAAGCCCAGCAAAATAACCGGGGAATTTGATTTGGAGGCGTTTACCCAGTCTGCGGAGGTGCTCCTCTCCAGGGTCAGCGGAGCGGGGCAGGTAAAGGTACTTTTTACGCTGGAAAGCGATGGTTCACGGAGCTATGTCCATGATGAGACAAGCAGGAACCAGGAGGGAGAGACGGAAACAGAAACCCAAACGGTTCTGCGGAAGCTGGGCAGTGACGAGGAGCCCTTGACGGTGAGCCGGGTTTATCCGGAATTCCGGGGTGCAGTGGTAAGCTGCCAGGGGGCAGATAATCCCCAGGTGGCATTGGGGATCAAGGAGGCCATTTCCAGCCTGACAGGGCTTGGTATGGATAAAATCACAGTATTAAAGATGGATTGAAGGAGGATACTATGGAGACGAAGCTATGGAAACGAAATGCAGTGGTGGCAGTGGTACTGCTGTTCATCTGTGTGGGGGTGTATTTGAACTGGTCCTACAATCAGGATCTGAATGCAGAGGCGACCTCTGTGGAGCTGGCAGACACCTTGGATCTGGGCCTTCTCAATGAGGCGGCCAAGGAGACGGATACGGCGGCAGAGGGGGGCGTTGCCTCGGTGGATGCCATTACCGATGATGTGGTAGTGGTGACAGACAACATGGATTATGATGCCCTTTTGACGGAGGCCACCACGGATCAGTCGGTCAGCGACTACTTTGCCACCATCCGCATGGCTCGACAGGAGGCCCGGGACAGTGCCACGGAGCTTCTTCAGGAGACCATTGCCTATGAAAACGGGGAGGATCAGGATGCGGTATCTGCTGCCTCCGGACAGCTGGAGGAGATGATATCCACGGCGCTGCAGGAGGCCCAGATCGAGAGCCTGGTTATTGCCAAGGGATACGAGGATTGTGTAGCCTACATGAGCGACAGCGGAATCTCTGTGGCAGTGGCAGCACCGGAGGAGGGGCTGGAGGCGGATGCGGTGGCCCAGATCTGTGATATTGTTACCACCCAAAGCGACTATACCCCATCGGACGTGAAAATTATTGAGGTCAAGTGATTGTATTTTTCTGAAAATGTGTTACAATGTACGAAAGACAGGCGTTATGCCTGAGACAGGAGGCTTATTCTTATGAGT
>CAZFXB010000035.1:0-14419 GCA_964522835.1 uncultured Oscillospiraceae bacterium | reverse complement strand
CTGAGATTCGGATTATGATAAAATTGCTTGCACCCCCTGCCGTACTATTGTATAATAACGGCAGGTAGAGCTTTACCGATTTCCCGAAGCGGGAGCAGCGGTCTTTGGCGAGAACGGGCTGCCCCTACATTCTGTTCTGCGGCATTCTCTGCGGGTGCCAGCACCCTCATTTAACCACTCCCCCCCCAATCTGTCGCCCCCCAAAACCCTCAAATTGGGGGGGTGGACCGAAAAAAATTCAAAATTGGAGGGGGACGGTGCTTAGAGAGGAAAGAAAGGATGGATTTTATGAAAAAAGCAGTAGCGTTGTTTTTGACTGTGGGAATGCTCCTGGGGCTGCTGTCCGGCTGTGGCGACAGCCTGCTGTCAGCAGATCATCCGGTCACCCTCACCATGTGGCATGTGTACGGTGAGCAATCTGGTTCGCCTATGGATGTGCTGGTGGATGAGTTCAACGAAACGGTGGGACAGGAAAATGGCATCATCATCGAAGTGACCAATATGAGCAACAGTACCGATATCGGTCAGAAGCTGCTGGATGCGCAGAAGGGGAACCCCGGTGCTATGGATATGCCGGATCTGTTTACCTGTCACCCCAGCAATGCTGTGGCACTTGGGACGGAAAATCTGCTGGATTGGAGTACGGTACTGCAGCAGGAAACACTGGATACCTTTGTGCCGGAATTCCTGGAGGATGGCACCATTGAAGGGCAGCTTTCCGTACTGCCCCTGTCCAAGTCCACACATCTCATTATGATGTGCGGTACTGCCTTTGACCGCTTTGCCGCAGACACCGGGGTGACTGGGGACAGCCTGGCTACCTGGGATGGATTTTTTGAGGTGGCAGAGCGGTACTACGAATGGTCCGGTGGAAAGACCTTCTGCTCCCTGGATTACTTGATCCGGGCTGTGGAGCTGTATGCCATGGAGCTGGGTGGAAGCGATTTTTATACAGAGGATGGCTGGTATCGAAGCGACAATGAAATTCTGAAGGAAAGCTGGCTCCGGTTTACTTCTGCCATTGCCAAGGGACACATTATGGTGTCCGATCTCTACTCCAATACACAGGTGATGACCGGAGAAGTGGTCTGCGGCATTGGTTCTTCTGCGGCCATTCTCTATTATAATGACACCGTTACCTATGCAGATGGTACCTCTGAGCCTATGAACTTTACTGCACTGCCTATGCCTGTAGTCTCTGGGGTGACTCCGTTGATGACTCAGGCTGGTGTGGGTCTGTCTGCCTACAAAACCACCGAGGAAAAGGCTGCTGCCGCAGGCGTATTCGCCCAGTGGCTGACAGAATCCCAGCGGAATCTTAATTTTGTGGCCGAGACCGGGTATATGCCGGTGAAAAAGGAATCTACAGATCATATTGCAAACTATAGCTTTACGAGCTCGGATTACACCGAGCTGTATACCACGCTGGGAACGATGCTGAAAGACTATACGGCCCTTTCGGAGCCTCAGTTCCTGGGCTATTATGACAAGGTCTATGCGCTTTACGAGGAACTGCGGGAAAGACAGAAGAATCCCGGGGAAGATCCTCAGACCTTCGCCCAGGACAGTTGGGAGCTTTTGTGCAGTCTCTCCTGATGAGGGAATGTAGCGATGAAGATTAAAGCAGGACTGGAAGCACTGCGAGGGATGAAGCGTTCTCTCCGGTGGAAGCTGTTCTATTCCATGCTGCTGCTGGCCTTTCTTGTGCTGATAACCTTGATGAGTGGTCTTTATCTGTTTGGCAAGCTGGATAGTCCCAAAGAAAACATGACCGAGGCCCTGGAGCTTCAAATGGAGTTCTTTGAGAACAGTGTGGAGGAATACTGGAAACAGCTTGCGGTAATGGGCATTGACCTTTCGAGGGATACCTCTGGATTACTGGAAAACTACCTGAAGGAGCAAAATCTTACCCTGGATGACCTCTCTGCCACAGGACAGGGGGCAGAAGAACTTCAAAGTCTTCTGCTGGAGGAGCTGTGTCTGCATCTTCGCCAGACCGCCTGTTCCGGAGGGTTTGTGATTTTGAATACAGACGGAGGCAACTCAGCGGCACAGGAGCGGCCCGGTATCTACGTGATCCGGGGGATCGATACCTCACCGGATGGGGACATGCTGCTTTATCGGGGCCTTGCCAGCGTGGGGAAGGAACAGAAGGTCATGCCTCACCGGAAATGGCGTATGTCTTTCCAGAAGGATGTTTTCCCGGACTATGAACAGCTCATTGCCCAGGCGGAGCTTCCTTTGGAACAGGCCTATCGGGTCACGCCTCTGGCCACACTGCCTGGAACGGATGAGCAGGTGATGCTGCTGACGCTGCCTATTATTGGCCAAAACGGTGTGGTGTACGGCCTGTGTGGCTATGAGGTGAGCCGGAGATACTTCCGGGCCACCCAAAAGCTGCCCACCCGGCTACAGCGACTGATCTGCCTGATGACTCCGGAGTATGGTGATATTCTGGATGCGGACGTGGGACTGGACTGTGGCTCCTCCTATGTGATACCAAAGGGGCAGTTTACTCTGGAGCGGGATGGAGAAGAACTGGTTTTCGTCCATGGAGCGGGAGAATATGTGGGACATCAGCATTGTTTTTCACCCTCGCAGGGGCAGGAGAACTTTTGTCTGACCGTTATGATCCCCAAAGCGGACTATGATGCTTCGGTGATTCAGAATACGCTGCAATCCGGCGTGCTGTTTATGCTGCTGATTTTTCTGGTGGGAATCTCCTGTCTCTATTTCAGCCGCAGATTCCTCAGCCCCATTTTGACAGCCCTGGATCACATGAAGCATGAGGAGTATCGGGATGCCAAGCTGGACATTCCGGAGATCGATGATCTGTCCGATTTTCTGCAAAAACAGGATCAGGCGCACGAATCGGCCATGAATCAAATCAAGCAGGAAAAGCAGAGCGCAGAAAACAAGGCGGCTACCCTGGCTTATTCCCGAAAAACGGAAATTGACCCGGACATCTATAAGGACTTTGTTCAGGGGCTTAAAACTTTGACTCCTACGGAGGAAAGAATTCTGGGACTTTATATGGATGGTGTCAGCACTAAGGATGCCATTGAGACGCTGGGCATTAAGGAAAGCACCCTCCGGTTCCACAACAAGAATATCTACAGCAAGCTGGGGGTGAACTCACGAAAGCAGGCGGTGATGTATGCCCTGGTGGCGCAGCAGAACCGGCAGGAAAACAGCGGGGATATGCCTTTTTGAGGGAATTGCTTGTAAAATGATGAAGCCCAGAGATACAACTGTTTGATGTATCCCCTTGGCGTAGAAGCTCGAGAGAACAAGAACCTCGAGACTACGCTAAGGGGATTGTTTTACAAAAGAATCAACTATAATGATAGGAATACACATCCTCTGGCTTGTTCGGGGGATGTGTATTCCTATAAAAAGCGATGAAAGCAGCGGGTATCTTCTTGACAGAGGCAAACAGCATAATTATAATATAGTTAACCTATATGAACTTTTTGAATTGAGAGGAATTATGGAACGATACTTTGAAATCAACGCCACTTTTTCTAAGTTCAGCAAAAACTACATGGAACTGAAGAAGGATCTGCCTGTGCGGCCCAGCGAGATGGGGGTACTGAATATACTGTCGGCAACGCCAGGGCCCCACACCTCTGTTATGCTTGCGGAGATGTTGGGGGTATCCAAACCTATGATAACAGCCCATCTTACATCACTGGTGGAGAAGGGCTATGTTATAAAAGAACGATCCGAAGAGGATGGCCGGGTTTATTATGTGCTGCTTACGGAAAAGGGGCAGGCACTGGTGGAGCGGGCAAAGAAGTACATGGGCCGCCATATTGCGTTCCTGGCGGCGGAAATGGGACGGGAAGATTTTGGAAGACTGCTTGCCCTTGCCCAGAGAGCGAATCAGATTCTTGAAGGAAACGAAAAAACCGGAAATGAACCGGATGGTATTCCGCAACCATTATACTAGGAGGAATCTACGATGGATTTGGACGATAAGATTTGGAACCCGTGGCATGGCTGCCACAAATGCAGCGAAGGCTGCCAAAACTGCTACGCATATTTTCTTGACAAACGCTACGGCAGAGATACCAGTCAGGTGGTGAAGAACAAATCTGGCTTTAATCTGCCTATGAAGAAGGATCGCAGTGGCAACTGGAAGCTGCCCAGCGGCTCCTTTGTGCGGGTGTGCATGGCCAGTGATTTTTTCCTGGAGGAAGCGGACGAATGGCGGGATGAAGCCTGGGAGATGATTCGCCGCAGACCGGACGTGACATTTTCCCTTTTGACCAAACGGGCAGAGCGAATCCGGGAATGTCTGCCCCGGGACTGGGGAGAGGGATGGGAGAATGTATCCTTTTCTGTCTCCTGCGAGAATCAGAAGCGGCTGGAGCAGCGGATCCCCTGTTTGCTGGAGCTTCCCGCCAAGCATCGCTGGGTCAGCCTGAAGCCCTTCATTGGTGAGATCGATATTTCCCAGTATCTTGCCACCGGAAAAATTGAGACAGTGCTGGCGGGGGGCGAAAACTATCAGGGCTCCCGGCCCCTACATTATGAGTGGGTGAAGAAGGTCTATGACGCCTGTGTTGAAAACGATGTACAGTTTATCTTTGGACAGACCGGCAATATTTTCATTAAGGATGGCAAGGAGTATAAGATTCGGAACCGGACAGAACAGATGGTTCAGGCACTGAAAAGTGGGCTGAATCACCCGGCCAAGGATATCGAAAAAGAGGTTGCCGCTATCTATGAACGGAAGGCTGCTATGAAAGCAGCCATAGAGGCCAAGCGGAAACCCAAAGAAGAAGAAAAAATGCACTGCTGAGGAGTGGGAAAATGCCATGATGAATGAACCATTAACCTTTTATCCCAAGCATCCGTCCAATCTGAAAACCCTGATTATTGAAACAAAGCCAATGCCCATTTTGCCCCAGGAGGCCCCCATTTCGGTTGAAGCCCTTTACGATGCCTTCCGTGGAGATTTAGCGTCCGCACTGGCGATATATAAGGACAAGCGGTTTGAAGTTACAGGGATTGCCACCAAGATTGGCCCGGATATTCATAATAAGCCTTCGATTGAGCTTTCCGGCGATAAAGAGGGAAATTGTTTTGCACTGTGTATCTTTCCCACCGACGACCATTACAGCAAGGTATCTGTTGGTGATAAAGTGACCATTCGTGCCAATTATCTGGTTTTTTCCAACTGGTTCGGTGTGGTGATGAAGCACAGTGAGCTGGTCGAGATAACCAAAGCATAAATCGTATGAAGGGTAGATATAAAAAGTGCTTGTGGGGCAAAGTCCTGCTGGCTGTGGTGGCGATTCTGGTCATTGGGGGCTTAGTTATTTGGTCTATCATGGTGCCATACGTGGATTATGATACCGGAATCAACTGGGATAAAGCAGAAGGAGAAAATATAACGCTGAATTATCCTGTGTTTGATGGAACCCGAGTCTGGGAGCAGGGGTCTGTGGTTGTGAAAGACGGTGTGATCTCTGAAAAGACTGTTTTGGGACAGGGCGAAGTGGATAGCAATTATCTGCTGATGCCGGGCCTGATTGATGCACATACCCACATCAGCAAAACCGGCCAAATGGAATTGATGGTTTCCAAGGGGGTGACTACCACCTGTGATGTGGCGATTTCCCAGGAATTGCAGGATTCCTTTGGGTACTTAAATGTCTGGACATCCAGAACCAGTGCCTTTGTTACCGTGGAGGATGGAAAATCCTTTGTGGAAAACATGATAGCCCGGGGAGCGCAGTATATCAAGGTGGTCGTGGATCTGCCTGCCATTATGGGTGGTGGTTTGATGGAAGAAACAGTCCTCCGGAGTATTGTAGACACTGCCCACCAACGTGATCTGAAAGTAGCAGTCCATGCCATCTCTGTGGCTGGTATGGAGCTTGCTGTAGATGCGGGAGTGGATATGCTGATTCACGTTCCCATCGGGGAGACATTGCCCCAATCGCTGGCGGAACGAATTGCCGATCAGGGCATCCAGGTAATGCCCACAATGGTTATGATGAAGGCATTTGCCGATTCTCCGCTCTATGGCTTTCAGTCGGAGGATTATCAGGATGCGGTCAGATCTGTGCAGCTTTTGAATTCCCTGGATGTGCCGATTTTGGTGGCTACCGATGCAAATCCCGGTGGATTTGTTCCTGCGGTGGTTCATGGAACAGATTTCCATAGAGAGATGCAGCTGCTGGTAGAGGCGGGGCTGACCCCGTTGGAGGTTCTTCAGGGGGCCACCAGTAAAACTGCCGACGCATTTTCCCTGATAAACGCCGGCTCCATTGCGCCGGGACAGCCAGCCACAATGGTTCTGGTGGAGGGCAGGCCCGACCGTGAAATTACCGATAGCACCAGGATTGTCCAGATCTGGGTCAACGGAAAACCAATTTTGAAGGAGGATAAAAATGATTGAACTGAATCGTCTGGGACTAGGCACCATGGGGATGTCTATTGTACGTAATCCCGAAAACTCTGTGAAAACCATTCATGCTGCCCTGGATAAAGGAATTACCCTGTTTAACACTGGCGAATTCTATAATGCCAGTGAAAGTGAGCTGATTGTGGGGCAGGCGCTGAAGGGAATCAACCACGACAACTACTTTCTTTCTGTTAAGTTTGGCGTGCTGCCTTCTCCCCAAGGGGGCATCTACGGACTGGATGTCAAACCACACAATGTGAAAGGTCATCTGACCTATTCTCTGCGCCGTCTGGGGCTTGACTATATTGATCTCTATCAGCCTGCACGGCAGGATACTACCGTTCCGGTGGAAGACCTGGTGGGAGCCATTGCGGAGCTGGTAAAGGAAGGCTATGTTCGCCACATTGGACTTTCCATGGTGGATGCAGATACGCTCCGCCGAGCATGTAAGGTGCACCCCATCCACACGGTGGAGATGGAGTATTCCCTGATGAATCGGGACATTGAGCGGGAGCTTATGGATACGGCTGCGGAGCTGGGGGTCAAGGTGCTGGCGTTTGGTACGGTAGGCCATGGTATGCTCAGTGACAAAGTTTTGGAGCCCGGCAATCATGGCACCGGCGGTCCCAATCCCATGGAGCAGAATCTTACGATGATCCGTGCTGTCAAGGAAATTGCAGACGAGAAGGGGCTTACACTGTCTCAGCTGGCTCTTGCATGGAGCCTTTCCAAGTACGATCATGTTCAGAGCCTGGTTGGTACAACAAACCCCGAACATCTGCAGGCTGCCATCGATGCACTGAAGATCGAACTGACTGCCGAAGACATTGTCCGGATTGAAGGAGCTATGGATGCAAATAAAGTAGCTGGAAGAGGAATGCGTAATTTTGTATTTACTGACGGCATTATGTCATTGGAGAAATAAAGGAGAAATGATATGTATAATGCTTCGGAAACACGCTATGATACCATGCCCTATAACCGATTGGGCACCAGTGGGCTGAAACTGCCCGCAGTCTCCCTGGGGCTGTGGCACAATTTTGGCAGCACCGGCCGCTTTGATAATATGCGGCAGATGTGCTTCACTGCATTTGACAACGGCATTACCCACTTTGACCTTGCCAACAACTATGGCCCTCCTGAAGGAACTGCGGAAATCAACTTTGGGCGGATTTTGAAGGAGGACTTGGGTGCCTACCGGGACGAGCTGATTATCAGCACCAAGTCCGGCTATTGGATGTGGCCCGGCCCCTACGGGGAGTGGGGCAGCCGGAAACAGCTGCTGAGCAGTCTGGATCAGAGCCTGAAACGGCTGGGGCTTGACTATGTGGATATTTTCTATCACCACAGACCTGATCCTGATACCCCCCTGGAGGAAACGATGGGTGCGTTGGCTACGGCTGTTCAGTCCGGTAAGGCGCTGTATGTGGGCCTGTCCAACTATGATGGCCCCCGAATGGAGCAGGCTGCTGCCATTTTGACGGAGATGCGGGTTCCCTTTGTAATCAATCAGAACAGATACTCCATTTTTGATCGCACCATTGAAAATAACGGCCTGAAGGAAACCGCTGACAGACTGGGCAAGGGCGTCATTGCATTTTCGCCTCTGGCCCAGGGACTGCTGACGGATCGGTATCTGAAAGGAATTCCTGCTGACAGCCGGATTATGACCGACGGTCGATTCCTGAAGGACAATGCGCTGACCCCGCAGCGACTGGAGCAGATTCGACAGCTCAGAGATTTGGCCGCCCAGCGAGGACAGACGCTGGCGCAGATGGCATTGAGCTGGATTCTGCGGGATGGCATTGTCACCAGTGTTCTGGCAGGCGCTTCCAAGCCGGAGCAGGTGTTGGACAACATCAAAGCAGCCCAGAATACAAAGTTTTCCGACGACGAACTGGCGTTGATCGATCAGATCAGCCTGTAATTGGGAACAGTATCCCCGGAGAAATCATCAAATAGGATGGTTTCTCCGGGGATTATCTATTGATCGGTGTTTACTTCGTAGGTAGGGTGTTCCAATTACTCCATTCTCTGTTCTCTAGGTATTCTTCGATAACTTGTTTTGCGTATATTTTAGCCTGGCGTTCTTCACCTGCATAGGTCAATTCCAACTGGTTTAGCCACTGATAATAGTGAGTCAGCTCATGTGCCAAACAGGACAGGATCGACAATGTGGCATCTTCTTTGCCCCAAAGTTTACATAGGTCAAGATAGTCTCCGGTAGAAAGCCTTATAAAGGGTTCTACATCTAAACGGTCTGGGCGGAAAAATGTGCCGCAGACCATATCTCCATCAGCTGCCCTTATTCGAGCAGCTGATTTTACATATACCGGGACACGAACAGGGAAGATATACTCCTCCCTTAACCAAGCACCAAATTCAAGGATTGCCTTGCGCAGCTCCGGATGAACGCCGGATTCGAAGCGAAAACGAAGCCCGGAGCGAACTTGTGATGTGGATATCAGGGGAGACTTTTTCCACTTTGTTGTTGTCCAAATATTCATAAAGATATCACCTTTCAAATGGGAAAAGACTGCGAAAAAACAACTATAGTTTACTACTGGACCGCTCTCTCGTCAACCGTTTCTCTGACTTCTAATATGCAGAAGGATAAATACTTTGAAAAATCCATGAACCACACTTTATATAAGCGCTGCGTTATATAAAACATAGAAATCAGATATTAGACATTATGGAACAGCTGCCTTATAATGAAAAAAGAATTATCAGGGAGGTAATGTCATGGAAAAAATGTCGATGGAAGAGCGGATTGCGCAGGAACATGCCCGCAGTGAAAAAAAGTACCATGAGCTGAACAAGGTGGCCAAAAAGGGTCAGACTGTTATGGTGGGATCTTCGCTGATGGAGTGGTTCCCAATCAACGAGCTGATGATGTCCAAGGGAGTTCCGGGGGTGGTTTATAACCGGGGACTGGGCGGCTACACCACAGATGATCTGCTGAAATGTCTGGATGTGGTCGTATTTGAGCTGGAGCCATCCAGAATCTTTATCAACATAGGAACCAACGATATCGGGCTGCCGGGGGATGACCTGGGGCATCTGATTGAGAATTATCGGAATATTCTGACCCAGATTCAGCAGCGGCTGCCTCAGTGTGAAATCAATGTGCTGGCTTATTATCCTGTGGCGGACATGGAGCTGCCTGGGCCCATGCCTGGAGGAAGAAAACCCAGAACACTGGAGGCTGTGCAGGAAGCCAACCGCCGTGTACAGGCTCTGGCTGGAGAACTGGGCCTTCGATACATTGATGTGAATGCAGGAATTTCCGATGAACGGGGATATATGCGGCCGGAATTTGCAGCAGATCCGATTCACATGTGGCCCAGTGCCTATGTTCATGTTCTCGATGCCCTGATCACCTATCTAAAGTAAGATGTACACGATTTTGTTTTCCCAGCTGCTGAAAATGCTGGTGTACATTGCTGTGGGATATTTCCTGGCCAAAATTGGTCTGATCTCCGCAAAAAACGGGGCTGCCCTTTCCACACTTTTGCTCTATGTGGTTTTGCCCTGCGTTATCCTTCGGCCTTATTTGAATATTGACCGAAGCCGGAGCGGGGAAGTGCTGCTCTCTCTTTTTGTGCAGCTTCGGCTTCCGCAGGTGGTCATGGACTGCATCGAAGGGTTTGCGGCCTGCAATGCGCCTTTGGCCATGGTGGTGCTGGGAATCAGCATGGCATCGGCTCCATTGGGGGAGATGTTTCGGCAGATTAAATTCTATGGGGTCAGTGGCGTGCGGCTGCTGCTGATTCCCGGACTGAGTATTCTGGTGCTGTCTTTGGTTCCTCATGCCTATAACACCATGAAGCTGGCACTTTTGCTGGCGGCAGCGGCTCCTGTTGGGAGCAATGTGGTGATTTATGCGCAGAAATGGGGTGCCGATGGGGAGGCGGGGGGACAGATTGTCTGCCTCAGCACGCTGCTGTCTATGGTGACGCTGCCGGTCGTATTCCTGCTGGCATCTAAAATATGGGGTATAGGATAAAAGGAAGCCTCCGATGTATCTTCACATCGGAGGCTTAGCTGGTAATGGGAAGAAAAATGTGTTATGATAGAATAGAAATCTATAACACTGAAGTTATGATGGAGGGGTGTTATCATGGAGTTTCGACAGCTGGAATGTTTTATTATGGTAGCCACCAATGGCAGTATTACAAAGGCCGCAGAAATCATGCACATTTCCCAGCCTGCGGTGACCCGTTCCATTCAATTACTGGAGGCGGATATTGGAACACCCCTCTTTGACCGAAACGGTAAGCATATTTCCCTCAGTGCTGCGGGCAAGGAGGTGCTTCGGGAGGCCAAGGAAATCATAGAACGCCAGGGGATTATTTATCGAAAAGCCCAAACCTTTGGGATGCAGCCCAATCAGGAGCTGCTATTGATTGTTACGGCTGCTTCGGAGCTGATTCCGGATCTGGTTTCAGAATTTCATCAGCGTCATTCGGAGCTTCGGCTTCGTATTTGCCGCCAATTCCCACAGGCAGAGGACGTGGGGGTGCTTTTAAGCTCTGCCGTCAGAGGCTGTGATGAGACCACCCATCGAACGGTTTTTTCAGAGGAGCTTATGGTGGCAGTGCCTGTGGGACATCCCCTGGAGAAAAAACAGGATATCTCCTTGCGGGAACTGTCAGAATACCCCCTGTTATCCATGACGGAGGGACACGATCTGAGAATGCTGCAGGATTATTATCGGGGCAAGGCAGACGCATCCTTTCAGTATCTGATCCAGTGTGATGATACCACATCCCTGCGGGGGTTTTTGGAGCGGGGACTGGCGCCGGCGGTTGTTCCCGGGAAAACCTGGCCCAAGATGCCGGAGGAGCGAGTGGTACTGCGGCCCATTCGAAACCAGAGCTGTGTTCGTTATATCAATGTGCAGCTCCTTCGTCCCGAACGGGGCGATGATAATCTGCGGCTGCTGTTTGATTTTGTGGTTCAGTATTTTCGTGCATTCGGGTCGTAGTATTCAAGGGACGCTGCGCTGATAGGGCTGACCTGTTTTTCAGCGAATAGTTTGCACAACAATGAATCGAACATATTGACAGGTTTCGTACAAATTTCTATCTTGCGTTTTATGCCGAAATCGAGTATGATATCGGATGAAATAAGCTGTTATTTGAGGAAATGTTCTGGAAGAAAAAGGATGTTTTCCATTGCAGTGAACAAAGAGAAAGGTGCGTGTTCAAATGAAAGCAACTTTGATCTTGGAAAACGGAGCGGTTTTCTGTGGCCAGAGTATTGGTGCTTCCGCAGAACGTATTTGCGAGCTGGTTTTCAATACTTCTTGTGTTGGCTATCAGGAAATCCTGACGGATCCGACGTATGTGGGACAGGGCGTTGTGATGACCTATCCCTTGGTTGGCAATTATGGTGTAAATCAGGAAGATAAGGAGTCCAATTCCGTTTGGGCTTCGGCTTTGATCGTCCGGCGTTTAAGCCCCCGCGGTAGTAATTTCCGTAATGAGGGTACGCTGGGCGATTATTTGAAGGATCGCCGTGTGACCGGCATCTCCGGTGTGGACACCCGTGCAATTACAAGGATCCTCCGGGATGAGGGCACCATGAATGCCATGATTACCACCGAGGAGAACCCTGATATCGAGGATAAGCTGAAGCTGATCCGTGCATTCCGTGTAAAGGGTGCAGTAGAGCGTACCTCCAGAACCCACATTAAGGTCTACCATGGGAATGGGCCCAAGGTTGCCATGCTGGATCTGGGTGTAAAGGATAGTGTGCTGGATAATCTTTTGAACCGTGGATGTGAGGTTGCAGTTTTCCCCTATTATACCCCTGCGGAAATGATTCTGAGTGCCGGGTATGATGGTATTATGCTGAGCAATGGCCCGGGAGATCCCAGCGATTATATGAAGATCGTGGAGGAGCTGAAAAAGATTTTGGCCGCAGATATTCCTGTATTCGGTGTGGGACTGGGCCATGAGCTTATGGCTTTGGCTGCCGGATTTGAAACAGAAAAGATGCACCATGGACATTATGGCTCCAATCAGCCTGTCCGGGATGTGCGCTCTGGCCGTGTGTATATTACTTCCCAGTGCCATGGTTATGCAGTCAAGAAGGACTCTGTGGATGAAAAGGTGGCGGAGATCCGCTATATCAATGTAAATGACGGCTCTGTTGAGGGCCTTGCCTATAACAATGGTCGGGTGCTCACCGTATCGTTCCACGAACCGGCCCAGTGCACCATGAACACTGTAAGCCTGTACGACGAATTTGTTGCGAAAATGGAGGGTGAAAAGAATGCCTAAGTACGAAGGAATTAAAAAGGTACTTGTCATCGGTTCTGGCCCTATCATCATCGGTCAGGCAGCTGAGTTTGATTATGCCGGCACCCAGGCCTGCCGCTCCCTTCGGGAAGAGGGCATCGAGGTGGTTCTGGTAAACTCCAACCCGGCCACCATTATGACGGACAAGGATATTGCAGATCACGTATACATTGAGCCCCTCAACATGGCTTCGCTGAAGCAGATCATTGAGATGGAGCGGCCCGACTCCATTCTGCCCACCCTGGGTGGTCAGACCGGCCTGAACCTGGCTATGAACCTGGCAGAGGACGGAATCCTGGAGCAGTATGGTATTCGGCTTCTGGGCACCAGCGCCGAGTCCATTCGGAAGGCAGAGGATCGCCAGGGCTTTAAGGACACCATGGAATCCATCAACCAGCCCTGTATCGTCTCCAAGGTGGTTGAGACTGTAGAGGATGCAGTGGCATTTACCCAGGAGATTGGCCTCCCGGTCATCATTCGTCCTGCTTATACTCTGGGCGGTACCGGCGGCGGCATTGCCTACACCATGCACGAGCTGCGGGAAATTGGCTCCGGCGGTATCCGTGCTTCCCGTGTGGGGCAGATTCTGATTGAGAAATGCATCTCCGGCTGGAAGGAAATCGAGTTTGAGGTCATCCGTGACCGGGCCGGAAATGCCCTGACAGTCTGCTCTATGGAGAATGTGGATCCTGTTGGCGTTCACACTGGCGACTCTGTGGTTGTGGCTCCTGCTCAGACCCTGGGCCCCAGGGAGTTCAATATGCTTCGGACTGCGGCCCTGGATATCATTGAGGCACTGGAGATCGAAGGCGGCTGTAATGTGCAGTTTGCTTTGAAGCCGGACAGCTTCGAATATGCCGTTATTGAGGTAAACCCCCGTGTTTCCCGTTCCTCGGCACTGGCCTCCAAGGCTACCGGTTATCCCATTGCAAAGGTTTCCTCCAAGATTGCACTGGGTTACACCCTGGACGAGATTAAAAACACCGTTACCGGCTGCACCAGTGCCTGCAACGAGCCTGCGGTGGACTACTGTGTTGTAAAGGTTCCCAAGTGGCCCTTTGATAAGTTTATCAACGCTGATCGCCATCTGGGCACCCAGATGAAGGCCACCGGCGAAGTTATGGCCATTGATAATAACTTCAGCGCTGCGCTGATGAAGGCCATTCGTTCCCTGGAGCAGCATGTAAACTCCCTCCATCTGGCCTCCCTGGACGAGCTCAGTGATGAGGACGTGTTTGCACGGCTGAAGGTGGTGGATGACCAGCGTATGTTTGTTATGGCCGAGGCGCTTCGCCGTGGCTATACGCCCGAGCAGGTCAACGAGATCACCAAGGTGGATGTGTGGTTCCTGGATCGCTTCCAGGAGATGATCGACCTGGAGAAGCGGATCTGCGGCGGGGAAATGACCCGTGAACTGATGCTGGAGGCAAAAACCACCGGCTTCCCCGATGAGTTTATTGCTTCCCTCAGCGGCAAGACCAAGGCAGAGATTAAGGCGCTACGGGATGAAATGGGCATTCATGCGGCATTTAAGCGGGTGGATACCTGTGCAGGCGAGTTCGATGCATCTACCGCCTACTATTATTCCACCTATGACGAGGAGAACGAGGCAGAGGGTACCGTGGCTGACCGTAAGGTACTTGTTCTTGGTTCCGGCCCCATCCGTATCGGTCAGGGTATCGAGTTCGACTAC
>CAZFXB010000034.1:0-14441 GCA_964522835.1 uncultured Oscillospiraceae bacterium | reverse complement strand
TCCCATTCTGTCAAGTAATGTACAAAAAAAATTTAATTTTTGTTTATCCCGGTGGAGAGATTTTCTCTCCACACGGGATTATACACTTACTTTGGCTACCTTATGCAACTCCAACTTCTCTTAAAATATCGTCTCTTTTGAACGCTACCTCTATCTTTCCGTCGTACGCCACATAGATCGCATCAATCACTTGATTTAACTTCTCTCCATCATACTCCTCTAAGAAGAAGTGTGTTTCTACTTCCTTTGCGACAGTCTGTTGTTCTGTCGTTTTCATACTTTCAGTTGCCTGCCTCTCCTCAATATCTGCTATCTTCTGTTCGGCACTCTGAATCTGCTCATTGTATGCTTTCGACATCTCCACATACTCTTCTCGTGAAAGATTACCTTCAGTATAACTGATATATGCATTTCTTCTGTCAGTTCTAAGAGCATTTAGTCTCGTTCTTTCCAAATTCAGAACCTTTTCAAAACTATAGCCTTCTTCGGAAATTTTAGCTTTCTTTCTCTTTACAGACTCCAGATACACACTACCAATCATGTTTACCGTGAATAATACGGTTTTTTCCACATCTTCTCGAAGCAGCTTGAGCGATTCGCAATCCTGATGATGATTGACTGTCCCAAATCCACAATACAAATAGCGCTTATTATCAGAACCACCAGTAAATTGTAACTTATGATTGCAATACGGACAGGTAAAAAGATTATTTCTTTTTAATTTTCCTTTTATTCCGGCTCTCTTTACTCGCTTTGTCATCGCATCATTTGCCATATCAAACAACTCCTGCGATATAATTGCCTCATGTGTGTTCTCAACAACCACCCACTCTTCTCTCGGAACCGGAACTGTTTTCTTACTTCCTACCTTCACAGATTCTGTCTTATGCGAAATCATTTTACCAAGATACCTTTCATCTCTAATAATTACCTTGATTTTTGCACTATTCCAAAGTGCCTTTTCGCTAACAACAGTGCTATTCAGATTTACCCCTTTGCTTCTCTTGTATTCATAAGGAGACAATACCCCCTCTTTATTAAGAATAGAAGCAATTTCATAAGTTGAACACCCTTCAGCCGAATATTCAAAGATTCTTTTCACAATCTCAGCCGCTTCTGGATCAACAACCAGCTTGTGTTTATCCTGTGGGTCCTTCACATATCCATAAAACGGATATGCTGCAATATGCTCGCCCCTTTTGTATCTTACCATTTGAGCCGACTTATTCTTCTTGGAAATATCTTTGCTATACATATCATTTACGACATTCTTTAAGCCTACATCCAATCCCGTAGTTTGTCCGATATGATTATTGCTATCATAATTATCATTTATTGCAATGAAACGAACTCCATATGCCGGGAATATCTTATCCAAAAAGTTACCCGCATCCAAATAGTCTCTACCAAGTCGAGAAAAGTCCTTTACTATGATGATTGCGACATTTCCCTTTCGTACTTCTGACATCAATTCAATAAACTTAGGTCTATCGAAGTTTGTTCCAGAATATCCATCATCTTTGAACTCTCGTACTAGAAGTCCTGACAGTTCAGGGTGTTGCTCAATGAATGAAAACAACAATCTTCGCTGATGTGCAATACTATTACTTTCCGATTTAGCATCGTTTCGCTTTACATCAGCATCTTCAATAGACAAACGCTCATATAATGCAATAAACTTGTTATCCAACATTCGCCAAATCTCCTTCCCGTAATATTAACTGCCTTATCAACTCATCATATTCATCCTTTAATTTCATGCTGACATCGAACTGTCCTTCATTATCTACCACTATAGAGCTAATAAAAGCATCCACCATTGTCTTAGACAGTTTCTTTGATTTCATGAATTTCCTTATAGTTACTGATGCATCTGTATCCTTCTTTACTTTGTAAAGTTCCAGCTTCTTTGCAATATCTTCCGCTTGTCTTTCATACACACCCTGCTCCTCTGAATATTTTTTTGAGAGGTACGCATAGTCCATATCACTTATAAGACCATCCTTCATATCACGATATAACCCACTTTTAATTTCTCTTACTCGGTTAATAGAGGCTGTGATACCACTTTTCCGCTTATTCAGTTCTCTGACTTGAAGAGCAGCTTCATTGGAATCATTCATTTTCTCTAATAATTCCTCCGTATCAAGAAAACTATGCATATACCGCTTGATAATCGTGAAGATAAGCTGATTTGTTTCTTCAAATGGAAGATTAGACTTTTCGCATCTGGCATTACCAAAACCATCATGTTTCGGACATACATACCAATATTCAGCTATTCCATTTTTTACTCTGCGCTTTACATTAATATTTGCCCCACAATGAGCACACTTTAATATTCCACTCAAACAATACTCCGGATTTTTTATTTCCCGGTTCATTTTCAGTTTTGCCTGATGTTTTTCAGCATTTTTCTTTGCAATCGCTTGTGCCTGGGCAAACATTTCTCTTGAAACTATGGCTTCATGCGTATTTTCAACAATAATCCACTCTTCTTTATCAGTCACCCTAGAAGAACCCTTCTTGCCTGTCTCTAAGAATGTGGAAACTGCCTTATTCTGTACCATATCACCACAATATTGTCTCATGCTTACTATTTTGGATATCTGCTCCGGGTTCCAGTATAGATTTTCAATATTCTCTTCACTCTTGGTACTATATCCTTTGTCAATCGCATACTTTGCCGGACACATTACCTCTGCTTCCTCTAAGCGTTTACAAATCTGATGCTTTGTGACTCCAGATACATACCACTCAAAAATCTGTTTAACCACACTCGCAGCTTCTTCATCCACAACAAATACATGCTTATCGTCATCAGAACGCTTATATCCATATGGTGTCTTAGAGCCACAGAATAGTCCTGCATTCTGCATAGTTTTAAAATTCTGAGTGAGTTTTATTGAAGATTCCTTTGCATATCGTTCATTCATGATATTTTTAAAGGGAACAATAATACCGCCATCATCTTTTAATGTGTCAATATTGTCTGTAATCGCAATGAAACGAACACCTTTCTCCGGAAAAATTCGCTCCAAATACTCACCTGCCCCGATATGATCTCGTGCAAATCGAGATAAGTCCTTCACAATAATACAGTTGATTTTTCCACTCTCTACATCCTGCATCATTCTTTCATACTCAGGTCTATCAAATGAAGTTCCCGTAACATCATCGTCAATATACTCGTCATATACCATTAAATCCGGTATAGTTGCCGCAAATTCTCTTAGGTGTGCCATCTGTGTACCAATCGTATCTCTTTCGATTTTTTCAAGCGTTTCTACCGAAATACGACCGTATAAACCTGCTCTAAAACCGATTAGTTCAGCTTTTCTAGTAACTTCGCTTACATGATACAAAGTATCTTTTCTACTTTTTCTAGCCACAAGCAGCAATCTCCTCTCTCTTCATCATTTCTCTCAGTGTATTAACTGCATCCTCATATTCATCTTGGAATGCCAATACAATTTCAATATGATTCTTGTCATAAATCATAATTGCATCCACTAATTCAATAACCATCTCACGGGTCAACTCTGTCACATTCTGATATTTCAGAAAGTGCTCTACCCATTTATAATGACGAGAAGATTTATTTTCCACATTATTCAGTTCGATTTTGGCATCTATCAACCCTTTTTCAGCCGATTTTACCTTGATTTCAAATTCTTCCTTAAAAGAAACATACTCATCCTTCGTAATTACTCCAGAAAACAAATCTTCGTAAAGATTCTTTATCATTCCTCTATACTTCTCAACATCTGCTGTGTGCATTGCTATCTGCTTATTTAAGCGTTTTCTGTCTATCTCCATAAGCATAGTAAGGTCTAACTGCTTAATGCATTCATCCATTACCAGCAACACATCAATCTGACATTGAATCGCCTTTAATACCAATTCTTCCACCTTATCTTCACGCACTGCATGAGATGAACATCTTTTTCGATGAGATGACTGATATTCCTGACAATCATAATAAACATACATTTTGCCATCGACCTTTCTAGGTCTACGCTGAAAAGTAGCTCCACAATCAGCACAAGTAAGCATTCCTGCTAACGGATAACAAGTATCTTCTCCCGGTGCATTCCTTGTATCAAGAGTCAATGTTTTCTTTACCAACTCAAAATCTCTCTTAGAAACAAGTGCCTCATGCGTATTTTCCACTTTTGTACATTGGTCGTTATCTCTGATAATTCTCTTTTTTACTTTGTGGTTGGCTGTTGTCCAACGTCCTTGTACCAGTGTTCCAGTATAATTCTCATTTTCTAAGATTCTACGCACTGTTACCGCAGTCCACATACCATCCTCCTTTTGCTTAAAAGGAGTATAGTAGCCAATTCCACGCTTCATTTTATATTCATAAGGGGCTAATACCCCCATTTCATTCAGTTTATTTGCTATTGAATAGCAGCTCATCCCTTGGATTCTCCATAAAAAGATGGTCTGCACAATATGACCTGCATAATCATCAATAATTAGTTTATTATGATTGTTAGGGTCCTTTTCATAACCATAGATTGTTGTAGGACCAATAAACTCTCCATGCTTTCTCTTAACTGCAAGGTTTGTTCTTGTCTTAATGCTAATGTCCCTACAATAGGCATCATTCATGATATTTTTGAACGCTACCATCAGTGAGTCCATGCCATATAATGTGTCAACATTGTCATTGATAGAAATAAAGCGCACACCGAGACTTGGAAAAACTCTTTCTAAGAGGTTTCCGGCATCAATGTACTCACGTCCGAATCGCGATAAATCCTTTACAATGACGCAGTTAATTAAACCTGCTTCTATATCTTCCATCATACGGTCAAAGTCCGGTCTATGGAATGAAGAACCAGATACACCATCATCAGTGTACTCACCACATAAAACTATGTCTGTTTTGTCTTTGAGGAAATCTTTGATAAGAATTTTCTGATTAGCAATACTGCCACTTTCGCTTTTTTCAAAACGAGAAACACCCTCGTCTTCATCTGACAAGCGATAGTATGCACCTGCTTTAAAAATTTTGATTGAACTTTCCTTCATTTTCCAACATCTCCTTACTTGTATTAAGTCTCGGAAATCTCGGAAAACCAATATTCAGTTCAAGATGATTTGTCCTGAGTCGTACTATAGCACAATTCTCTCAAAGATTCCACAAAAACTTTCGTTTTGGTAACAATTACCTAATTGCATTTGCCATGCCATAAAACGCTTCCTGACAGCTTGTACCATCATTTTTGAAGCGCAATTTCACAACTGTACTCCCCACCATAAAGCAATATGGGTTTCCAATCTGTTCTATAAAATCTGCAACACGTTCCGGCACCGGAAGTTCTTTCTTCACTCGCACCTTCTTTAAATCACGCAATGTATTTTTATCCACTGTACTAATATCTACATCCCTCATTTGCTGTAGTTCTTCCAGATTCACAATCGCCATTTTCTACACCTCGCTTACACAAAAAAAGTATAGCCAAGTAGTTGGAAGTTTATTCCTCTACTTGGCTATTTCCACTTACATTCCAAGCTGAACCTGCAATGCCTTTGTTATCTGCTCCATTACGGTTTCATTTACCTTTCCGTACTTTTCATTTAAGATACAGTCACAGCTCAAGACTGTTACCTGCTCACATAAAGCCGTGCTGTCCTCTGTGAGTCCACTATTTTCTGCTGCTACCACTTTCACATGTGTTGGCAAATTTCTTTTCACTCTTGTGGTAAGTGGTACACCAGTAAAAACAGTAGAATGCTTATTATTCATATCATTTGAAACACACACAACTGGTCTGTCACCACCCTGAATACTGCTGCCTGATCTATCTCCAAGTGAACAAAAGATTACATCGCCTCTTCTGATTTCCATATTAACGTTCCTCCTGTTCCGCTATATACTCTTCCGCTTCCGACTCTGTCGGAGTAGCGATTATTCTCTGATTGTCATCATCAAAAACCACTGTCTCTGATGCAAAAATGATGTAATACATTCCATTACCTAAGAAGGCCCTGCCACAACTGGCAGAGCCCTCTTCCTTTTACTAATCTTCCATATTGAAGAAATCCTTCATACGTTCCACGAACGTCTCTAAGTCCATTTCCTCTTCCTGATGCATTTCATTACTGTACAACGCTTCGTAGTACTCATCCATATCGTCCAGAACGGTTTCAACCGGAATGTTGAAATCATCAAGCATCTGTAACGTATTAACGATTGCTTCCTTGCTATCGCCAACCATTTCGGCAAACATGGTAACCACTGCATCGAGAGTATCTGTTACTGCCATTCCTACCGCCATGAACGCTGTCGGTTCGCTCATTCCTGTTCTGGCTGTGTTCTCTCCAAAGATACCTACGATTTCGTAATCATGCTGCTTGCAATAACCTACGAGGATGCTTTCCATCTGTTTGTCTACTACTACGTTATCTGTTGTGTTTAAATAAATTAAAACTCTCTTCATCGTTTAAATCTCCTTATAAGTAAATATTTGCTGATTCGATTTTCGCGCGCTGTTATCTCCTCATTAAAGACGACTGAACTTCAATCGCCTTTAATGGGAAGATAACTAATCATCTTCCCATAGCTCCCCTTCTTCAGGGTATCTTCACTCGCCACACCCACAACGAAGTCGCTCTCCTTGCTAAAGGGGCTTCGCTAGTTAGCCAGACTCGGTCTTTTTCCCGGTGTTATTTCCTACTCCTTCAATTCAAACTTGGAACTCAAGTTTCCTAGCTCGCCTTACATGTAGCGACCGTAACAAATACGGCAGGCACGTCGTCGCATGACTGATCATCAATCACTCCGAACATCCAGAATAGAATTTGGTGTGCGTCTTCTGAAATTGTCAAAGTACAGTGAAAGTCGATTTGTTGCTTTCAAAAACCGTAATGACACTTTTTGAAAAAGTGACGGAACTTTTTTCGCAACTTTCTTTCAATAAACGTAATGACTGTTTTTTCAGAAGTGACGGATTAATTTCGAATTTCATATCCATTCTTTTTAAAGAATCTCTGAAGCTTCTCTAATACAAGCTTCTTCTTATCAGAAACCGTTGTTCTCTTCATATCATTCTTACGAGCATATTCCGCTGTGGTAACATCACCCGTCAGAATCTGAATTGCAATTTCCTTTTCTGTTTCAGACAACTCAGCCAATGCCAACTGCAAGCAGGCGAGTTTTTCCTTATTTATTACCTGCTCTTCTACAGAAGCGGCTTCATCCGTTTCATTCGTGCTACCATCCTGCCATTCCTCATATGACTGAATCGAATAGCCTTTTTGCTCAATAGCATCACGATTACGCTTTGCCTTTTGCTTCATCTCCCACCATGGGCGCATGTATGCACTATAGGCTTCCTGTGTCACCTCCATTTCCACCTGAACATTTCCAGATGATACTTTGATTTTTCTTAATTCTTCACTCATAGCTTGTCCTTTCTCCCAAGCCAAAGGGTGAAGAATAAAAAAACTGCGATTTCATACCCTTCGCAGTCCATAGCCCCAATTTAGGGCGCAAGAAAGAAAGGGTACTATATGAACTTCCACCAAAATTTATTGGTATGGTTCTGTATGTATCCTTCACCCTCTAACGCGTATGGGGCTCAAATATTTTGTTATTGTGGCTATTTTGCCATAGTCCCTCATTTTTGTTAGGGACAAAAAACTCTTATTTTTTACAAAAAAAGAGCCTGGCAGGTAGCTTTAATAAACTACCCGTCAGGCTCGTATGTCATAGCATCGTGCTCTGTACTAAGTATTAACTCACTTTTTTTATCGCAATGTCATTTCCACAATTCCAGCATTTCATATAATAATCTGGAATCCAATCTTTCGTCTTTTCTTTCGATAAAACTTTTGTTGGTATTACTTTACTATTCACCTTATCTTCTGTATCAGTTAGTCGTTTCCCACAACATGGGCATGGTAAAATTTTTCTCAATCCGCACTCTCCTATTCTGCACCGTGAAGGTGTCTTTGTAATTTTTCTTCATTTATTTCAATGTTCCTCTTAATAACCATCATCATTTCATCATCAAACTTATGAGCCTTCATTCGATTACAATTAGGGCATAATGCCGCAAGGTTATCAATCGAATCAGTACCACCATGAGAAAATGGAATAATATGGTCTATCTCTAAGAACGGTTCTCCATTTACTTCAAAAGGTGCTTTTCTACTGCACAACTCACAATATCCATTTGCTCTCATTCTTACATATCTTGCGGTGTATGGATTTCTTGAAATTCTGGTTGTCACAACTTTACGTTGTGTAATTGGTACATTTATTTTTTCTACTAAGGCTGCAACATCTTTATCTGGCATTTTCTCTATTTCATCACTGATATGAGATTCTTCTTGTGATATGTAATCATCAGATAAATACTCATTCTTGTTAACCAGTCTTAAAGGAAACTTAAATACATTTCTTGCCTCATTATTGTCGGTTACATTTTCCATTGATATATCATCAATCAATTCAACAATACCTCTATATTTGTATTTTCCCGATTCAAAAGACTCAAACAAATACACCGTCAAACCCAATCTCTTAGAATCCGCCAATGCTTTGTTGTACCCGATTGACAAATCCTGATCACCTTCTGCTCCCTGACCATAGAAATATAAAACATCACCATCCCAATAATCATGGTAATCAAACCGAGTTGAATAAGGATACGAAATAACTACTAACGCATTCTTGGTATTTGACTTACGTATTGAGCCCATATAAGAAACTCGAAAATAATCACATATTTCCGGATTAGTATAATCTGTACCCTCTACCAAATTAATTACCGAATCTTTTCGTTTTGCCTTAAACTCAGCAACAACTACCGGGTCAAACATTTTTTTGTTTGCACCTACTGTTACATACTCCAATCCTTCTTCGATATATCTATAAAGCGTCGCTCTTGAAATAGATAATCTTTTTGTGGTTTCCTGAACTGTTAATAACTCTGCCATCATATCACCTCTCACAAAACTATCCAAAGTGTCTCACCGTTTTGTCTCATACTATCATATAAAAAATGTCTTGTCAAGTCTTTTGAGACATTTTTATGAGACACTTTTTACTTTTTAGTGAGACAAACAAAATACGCCTGACAAATATAGAACATCTCCTATATTCGTCAGGCGTTGATTGCTATGTATTACTCATGCATCGATTTGCTCAGTCCGAATCTCTTCACTATATAATGTAATCTTAATAATAGATTTACATATCTGACACTTAATCTTAATTTCCCCTATTGTTTTAGGATTAACATCAAATAATCTTTTGTTTTTACAACAGGGGCATGCTACTGGAACTTCTCGTACCTGCACCGCATTCCACCTCCAAAACCAAGATAATTGTATTTTACTATACTGAATAAAACAGCCAAGGGAAAAAACTATTTCATTCTTTATCCTAAGTTGTAGCGATGTAATTATAATAGCACGAACATTTGTTCGTGTCAATGGATTAATTCAAAGAAATTCCAACCGAGTTTAAACGACTTATCATTTCAAGACTATAATCTCTTTTCATAGCATACGCAGTTATCACATGACGGTCATATTCAACCAAAAATTCAATACGAACATTCTTTAGCACGTTCTCTTCGCTCATGTCACAAACCTCAAAATCAAAACTAACTAAGTCATTCTCATCATCAGGATTATGTATTCTATAAATTAAGCGTTCTGCAATTTCATTCAAATTAGAATACATAATTGCAGACTCATAAAAAACATTTCCCACTATATTATCTGTATCAACATACTCATAGCCATGTTCTTCAATCATCTTTCTAAAGCACATAAGCGCATCTTGTCGCTGCGGAAATTTTATTATCTCCTGACAAATTGCCTTTACATAGTAATCATGTACCAAGACCATTGCATCCAAGTCTGGTATAGCCAGAATTTTGTAGAAAAGCATATCGCACATGTTTTCAATTTGTGTCAAACGATCTTTTGTCTTTTTGCGTCCATAATTACAATTCATGCATTCAAGAACTTTCCTTACAAAATATGCTTTCAGTGCCTCATAAACTATTTTATCTTCTCCCTTTAAAGCGCCTTGTACTCTTTTATATGTTCTTGAAACTTTGTCATATGCAGGAAATTTATATTTAAACTCCTCCGTTTGTTCGCTCAGTATAATAGCTTGTAAGCAAGCTACTATAAATGCTACATTTACCTTGTCTCTCGTCATATTCAAAAGCATTGTTTCTTCAGCAAAAAATCCTAAAATCATTTCTGCCTTATTCGCACATCTGTAAATTCTCTGTATTTCGCCTTTTGTACATTCGTTTTTTAAATATACCAATTCCGCCAATTCTTCTGCATATGTTTCAATATATTCCGCCACCCGACATCTTTCAACAATCATTCTACGCAAATGAAGTAATATCTCAATTTGCTCTGCACTTCTCTCCAAATGAACGATAGGAATTGAATTTACAAAATGAATATCTTTTTCTCTGCCTTGATTTTCATGTTGTGCCAATTTTAAATACAACAATTCATACAATGAATGAACATATTTATCTGGCACATCCTTAATCGAAAATGTATCAGCAACCTTGTTGTACTTAGCTATCAAAGGATCTAAATTATCAGCATATCCATACTCATCAGCATAATCCATTACCATACTTGCACTCTGAATAACATGTTGCCAGTCTAATGCCATTTGAGATAATGCCCTTTTTACTTTTCCACGAAATTCGACAGATATTTCTCTACCAACGGAATCTTTTAATTCCTTCATTATTCTTCCGTTACTTGTCTCAATACCTACAGCCGTATTATCTACATTCTCAATAGACGGATTAGCCAACATCTTTAAAACATTTCTTTTTTCATCTCTACAATTCTCCATGTAGTAGAAGAGATATAATATTTTCAATTCAGCCTCCGTATGCTTTTTGCCTTTTCCATCATAATATTTGGAAAAATCAATTCCTAATGAAGACTTAATACGTGACCTCAGACCACCATTTCGTGTAAATTCTGAAGCCACAACCGTCCTATCGTTATGAAACATATCCGTTAATTCTTCTGCCAATGCCTCATACGTACAGTCCACTTTTTCTAATACAACTGTATTTCCCATTTCATATTTACTATCATATAAAGTTGTCCTTTCTTCATCTGATAATAAATATCTTTCTATCATCTCACGATAGGAAATATGTCCATTAAATCCTGCGTGTACATAAGCATTTTCAAATGCCTTAAAGGCATCGTCATAAATAAACCCCGGCTTATGTATATCTACCCCTGCCTCTTCTAGTTCATGTTTCATATATTCCAGAAAATAGTCTCCCATATTCCTCCACTCACATCATCGTTGGGTCTGCTCCAAACCAAGTCTGCACATCACTCTCAGTCGTACATTCCTCAAGCCAACAAATCCCAAATACATATTTGTCAGTCTTAGTTTCCGGTAATATTACATAAGCAATGCCATTATCAAGATACTCGGAGTCATAATCATATCCAGCCTCAGATACTCTTATATTTCCCGCCATATATCCTGCATCTGATTCAATTCCAATAGACAATTTTGCAGTTCCCCTGTAAAAAGAATTGCATTCTAGTCTTTCCCCAGACTCAGGGCTGTGTTCATATCGATCAAAGTCAACCTTTGGAAATGTACACTCAATCTTGTGTTTTTTTCCATCCGGTACAAAGTTGACTGTAATTTTGAATCGTCCATTAACCACTTCACACAATTCATTTATCGGTTCTAACTGCTCAAAACTATACAGTAAATCTTTCCCATCTATTGCTATATGAATTTTCCCTAATGGTGTAATTATTCTGCTCATGTCTATCGCCTCTTCCAAATCTTTGTTCTCCAATTATACTACAAACTGTCCTGAATTCCCACTGGATAATCTCAAAAGACACAGTGCTCTACGCACTGTGTCACTATATCATTTATCGAATCTCCCACACCACCGTTACAGTATCCGTCACATCAATATTGTCTGGCTCTATATCAATATCATAGCAACCTGTCGGCATACAACACTCCTCTGCTAATGACATATGCCTTGTCATTGGTTCTGAGATAAAGGAAATCTCTCCCCAAGAATAGTCAATCGTAATAATATCCCCAAGTGCTACTCCTGCCGCCTCTGTCAGCACCTTTGCCTTTTCCTTAGAATCTGCAACCGCCTTTCCAAGCAACTGATTCTTTGCTGCTTCTGTATCCTTAATTGTGTAATTTATGCGAAATTCTGGACGAATCGGTGCATGAGCCAAAGCATATAGAACTTGTCCTAAGCGTTTATTATCTGCATCAAATTCTATCTTTAGATGATGCACGAACTTATACCCTATAAAACGTTTCTTCCATGCCTTCTGATGATCCTGATAGCTTTCATATTCTGTATCTACATTAAAGTTCAAGGTTTTCAAATCAGTCCTTTTAAGCCCTAATTTTTCAAAGCAGTCTTTCAAAAGCTCTACTTGCACAGTTGACTGTTCTAATGTTTTCTCATAAGTATCGTACATATCTTCCAACGTCAGTAATAAACGAATCATATCCGGCTTTACCGAAATAGCACCTTTACCCGTTACACGAATTGTTCTTTCCATAGTGATGTCCTCCTACTCTTCCCTATTTCTGCAATATTCCATGAAACTGTCGTATGTATCATAAGTTTTTCTATCAAAGCAACAGATGATGACTATCATTTCATAATCCTGATTATCTGTCATCCATGCAGAAATTGCTTTCATAGCCACACATACTGCCTCTCTCAGTGGGTATCTGTATGCTCCTGTGGAAATGGCTGGGAACGCAATACTATGAATGCCATGCTCCTTTGCCAGTTCCAATGAATTATAATAGCAACTATGCAAATGTCTCTCATCCATTGGATGACCGGAATATGTCGGTCCTACAGTGTGAATGACATAGTTTGCTGGCAGATTATACCCTTTTGTAATCTTTGCTTCTCCAGTCTCACATCCATGTAAACCTCTGCATTCTTGTAACAGTCCCGGACCCGCAGCTCGATGAATTGCACCGTCCACTCCTCCGCCACCAAGCAAGGACTTATTCGCAGCATTTACAATGCAATCCACATCTAATTTCGTAATGTCACCCAATTCCAAATATATTCCTCTTCGTGTGGCATTGTTCTCACTTGCTTCAAAAAACAACTTAATTGTCTCCTTATCAAAAGAAAATGCATTATCCCAAGGATTGATAATCACACCTTCCACCCCTTCCATTTGTAATGTCAGCCTCAAAAAATGTTCTATTGACTGTGTTATGGTAGATGTAGATGCACCTTTTAGCATTTCATTCATATTTGTAAACGCAGCAAGCCATTCTTTTCCATCATTGGTCTTAATTCTCTGCAACTTCATTCTAATATCCTGAGTCGCTGTTATGGTATCGCCAATTTTGATTTTATTAATATCCAACATATCAAAGAACACTTCTGGTGCTTCTACCGGAATAATAAACTGACCATCATTTTTCATTGTAACATGAATAGCGTTCAAAATACCTGCAAAGGTATCTCCATTCATTTGTTTGTAAAAATCAATAATTGCGGTTTCAATCAATTCATTACTGTACGCATCTTCCAGACTCTCTGCAACAACTCCAATTTCTGCTTCAAAACGATTCATAATGGCAACAAACTCATCTGGTAATCGGTTGATTGCTGTTGCTCTTATCAAAGCAGGTACACCAAAATATGCTTCTGCAATACTTCCCGCTATTGCTGTCAGCGTGTCACAATCTCCGCCAAGTGATACCGCTGTACGAATGACATCTTCAAAATCTTCTCCTTCTAAGAATGCAGTAATCGCTTCTGGTACTGTTCCCTGACAAGATTCCACATGATAGTAACTTGGTCGTATCTCATCACAGCTTCGAGATAAATCATACTGAAATTCCTTGATAATATATCCCTTTATTTCTTCCTTAGAACTTCCATTTCTCGCCATATAAATTGCACTCGCAGTCGCCTCAGCTCCCTTAATTCCTTCCGGATGATTGTGCGTTACTTCCGCTGTCGCTCTTGCAACTTCTCTTGTGCGCTCTAAACTATCATATAACCATCCTGCGGCAGATACTCTCATTGCCGATCCATTTCCATAACTGTTATAAGGCTCAGGATTTTCTAACATCAGCCACCAACCAAAGCGTCCACCATAACCTGCGTTCGGATATTTCCTTCCCCATTTTTTCATGTGATGAATTACCAGTTCTTTTATCACATCTACCGAGGCTTCTTTCCCAGCTTCAAGCAATGCCTCACCAACTGCTATTGTCATCACTGTATCATCTGTAAATACGGCTCCTGCTCCGAATAACTCAAAATTCTTTGTTTTATCTCCTCTGTCAAATTCAAATGGACTTCCTACAATATCTCCAATAATCGCTCCATACATAATTTTCATTACCTCCTGCTTTTGTTCTTGTTGTA
>CAZFXB010000033.1:0-14707 GCA_964522835.1 uncultured Oscillospiraceae bacterium | reverse complement strand
TGGAGGCGGTTTTCCGATATTTCTCCTCGGTGACCCAGAGGGTGTCCAGCTCCTTGCGACGCTCATTGTTCATGTTCATAACCTGGCGGCGGGCCAGAAGATCCTTGACGGTTTCGATATCCCAGATGCGGATGATTCGCTCGTCATCGGAATAATACTGCTTCTTGCTCATCTCCACGCCTCCTCACTGTCAGCCCCGTAGCTGAAGGTATTTTCAAAGGTGTCGTATGGCTCGGGTACCTTGGGCAGCTTGGTAAAGGGACGGCTGCCGGAATAAAGGGTGCGGAGTTCCCGGGCCTCATTGGGCTTACTCAGCTCCACACCGGCCATGTCAGCAAATTCGGGCATCTCCGGGAAGGCATCCAGAGCCTTACCATCGCACCACTTCTGGCCTGCGGGGGTGTTTACATCCTCCAGATACAGCACATGCCAGATCTTAAAGGCGTCTCCCTCCCGAATAAAATCAAAGCAGATGCTGCCCAGAACCCAGTTGGACACAGCACCACGGGTGGAAATATCGGTGACAAGGCCAAATACGTAGAAGAAGGCCTTGGCGGTCTTGCCGTCATCCGCCACCTCAATGATGGAGTTGTCGAGAGAACGAATCTCCATGGGGCCACGGCCGTAAAGCTTCTCATCGGAGTATTCACCCAAATCCTCGGGGAACACCTTTTTCAGCACCTGGGCCTTTTTCTTGGTTGCTTCATCGATGGAGGCATAGTAGCCCTTCAGAGCCTCACGACCGGCGTAGTAGCCGCCGTTAATGCCCAGAGAGATATCCTCACGCTGGGACCAGAGATCCTCCAAAATAGTAGGCTCCTTCTTGAGGAGCAGGCTCATCACGTATTTGCCGGCCAGGTTTTTGACCTCACGGCGGTCTTCAAACCGGCCTACAAGCTCTTCCGTGTTGAATTTCAGGAATGACATAAATACGCTCCTTTCTTTCTAGACTGCATTTGGGGCCCGAAATCGGGGCCAATTCAGCGATATTATTATAAAACCCTGAATTTCAAATTGGAAATGCGGATAATTTATGTGGTATTCCCTCAGGTTATGGACGGAAGAAGCGGACGAGTTGAGGCAATGGGCGATAGAAAAGATGGTGATATGGAAAATACGGAATCGTGAAAAACCGCAGCCGGAAAGTTAGGCGGCTGCGGTTTTATCAAGGTTTTAAATTGTGAATGCCCAGACTTTTTTTATGGCCGAAGCAGTTTTCCGGAAACTCCTGGGCAAAGTATTCGTCCAGCTCCCGGCCCAGATGCTCAAAATAATGGATGGCATAGTGATACAGCCGGGCGGCATTGGCCTGGAAGATGGCATCCCGCCGTTTGGCTACGGACAGGAGCCGCTTAAGCTCCACATCGGTGCTCCGAAGCACCTTCAGCCCCCGCATACTTTTTTGATACACCAGATTTGCGGGGATCAGGGAAACCCCCAGGTTGCTGCGAAGGGCATCTTCAATCAGATTGCCCTCGTTGCTGTGCAGCAAAATGTTGGGCTCAAAGCCTGCCAACCCACAGATGACCCGAATCACCTTCTGGTCAAAGCTGGCCTCGTTCACCAGAAAATGATCCTGGGCGAAGTCCGCCAGGCGGACGTATTTTTTTCCTGCCATGGGGTGGTTTTCCGAAACTACAATGAAAACCTCTTCCTCCATGAGCTTGATCTGCTCAATCTCGCTGTTTTCAATGGTCACCGGGGTTACGGCAAAATCCAGCTTGCCGGAGAGCAGCTCACTTTCCAGAAGACTCTCCTCATAGAGATACTGGTGGATTTTTACCCGCTCACCGCTGGAAAGAAAATCGTAGATCAGATCATGGAGTACCCCTGCCACCGGGGCCGCAATGGATACCGTATCATCGGACTGGGTTTTGATTTCGGTCAGCTTGGCTTCGCCCTGCTCCAGCACCTGAAAGGCGGTGGATACATAGTCATAGTAGACCTTGCCCATGGCGGACAGACTGATCCGCCCCTTGCGACGCTCAAACAGGGTCACATCCAGGCTTTTTTCCAGCTTGGCGATGGCCTTGCTGAGGGCGGGCTGGGAAATATACAATGTTTCTGCCGCCTTGGTGATATTTTCGATTTCGGCTACCGTCTTAAAATAGTAAAGCAGTGTCAGTTCCACCGTATGTACACCTCTTTTTGGGATCTTTCTATGGTATATTATATCCCATTTTGGGGTGGGTGTAAATTGACAAAAACTGATTTCTAACTGCAAAAAAGTCGGGAACCGCCGCAAAAAACGGCAGTTCCCGACTGGATTCGGGCAATTATGCCAGGGCAGCGCCCAGGGCCTTGCAGGAAGCGAGGGCGTCCTCGTCGGGCGCATCGTAGCAGATCACGCTGTCGCCTGTGCGCAGGGCACCGCAGCTGTCGCAGGTGTCCTCCCAGGAGCGCATCCACTCCCCATCGCCCCAGCCATAGGAGCCGAAAAGACCGATTCTCTTGCCCTTCAGGTTTCCTTCGCAGGCAGTGAACATGGGCTCAAACTCGTCCTCCTCCAGCACCTCGGCACCCATGGCGGGGCAGCCAAAGGCAATGGCATCGTAGTCCGTTACCATCTCCGGCCCAAAGTCCCCGGGGGTAAACAGGGTGGCCTCTGCGCCTTTTTCTGTGGCTCCGGCCAGAACGGCCTGGGCCATGGCTTCCGTATTTCCGGTGCCGCTCCAATATACAACTGCTACTTTCATAAGATTTGCCTTCTTTCATTTGTTTTTATCCGACTACAGAGAGCCGCTGAATGTCCCGGGCTTTCTCCCATTGATGGCAGTAAGCCTCTGTACATTTTTTATACGCTTCAAATTTCTTCTGGGCAGCCCCCTCGTCTCCATAGACCTTCCAGCAGCCCACGCACTTGTAGTTCTGGGCCTTATTTTCAATAAAGCCCTGCACATCCTCCGGTGGATAGCCGAGGAAAAGACCAATTTCGTGGGGGAAGTCCGGATTTTGCCGCAATCGGTGCATGAGCTGGGCCACGCAGCCGTCGCAGGAGCCGGTGTTGTAGCCCTTTTCCTGTAGGATGCGGGCGGCCTCCTGGCAGGAAAGATCCTCCCGCAGCCGTCTGGGGCGATAGAGATAGAGCAGCACCCGTTCGCTGGAGAATCGAAGGGGCAGAATGCGAAGCCCCTTGGCCCCCAGCTTTTTATTCATCTCACGACAGGACCGGATGGCGTCCTGCCGGCCCCCGCAGGGGCAGTTGAAGAGATTTGCTGTTTTGATGCCCGCCAGTGTGGGGGCACAATAGCGAACAATATATTCTTCTGACATGTAATTCTCCTGTTATTTCAGCTTTTTCAGCAGATGGTTTTTCGTATATATGGTGAACAGCAGCAGGAGGAATATACCCGTCATGCCAATAACATTGTGCAGTACTTCTGTGGCTGTCATGGTGGTTCATCTCCTTTGCAATGTGGTTAGGATACCCTAACTGAGTCGGAAAAGAATTGGTTAGCTATCGCTAACTGCTTATATCATACTAGCCGGAGCAGCGTTTGTCAAGAGGAATTTTTACGCCTTCTCTGGCGGGCCATATTCCCTGACAGGGCTGCACCGGCTTTCGGTTCTTGTATGAAATTTTCGTTCCGGAGGAGGGAACCTATCAATCAGGCAGAGGTGTGCTTTTTTCGGAGATTGAGCAGCAGAGTTACAATTTTGCTGTAGACACAGCCACAGGCAATGCCCAGCACCGCCATCATCCCCCAGAGAAGCCAGCCCTTGGCTCCGGTGTTGGGAAGGCCCAGGGTCAGTGCCACGGTGTAGACCAGAATGTGCCACAGATAAATCTCGAAGCTATTCTCCCCCAGAAACCGGAGGAACCGATTCAGCGCCCGGGTGGGAGCCCATTTTTCGTGTTTCTGGAGGCACCAGGAGGTGAAGAAAAGACAGCCCGGGGTGGAAAACAGGTAGGGATGCCACCAGAGCCCATAGCGGCTTAGACCGTCGGGGATGATCTGTACAAAGACATAGAGGGCAATCATGCTGACCAGGGCGGCAACGACGGAAAGCCGGAGCTGATTCTGGGAAGGAACCCTCCCCTCTGCGGCCTGACGGCCCAGATACAGTCCCAGGAAATACACCGGGAACCGGCTGACTCCAATCATCAGACTGGTACCCACACAGCCTGCGGCCATGAGCCACATCACCGGAATGGCCCAAAGGGATTTCCTGCCGTAGGTTTCGATGATCCGGCAAAACAGAGGACTCAGCAGATACATGACGATAAGACTGGGGATGTACCAGTTAAACTGGCCCCCCATCTGGGCCCACCAGCCGAAGGTGGTGAGATTCCCCAGCACCTGCCACTTGTTCATGGTTCCGGTAAGGAAACAGAAGCCGCAGAACAGAAGAATAAAGGGTAGGTAGGAAGGCAGCAGGCGGCTCAGGCGCCGCTGCATAAACTGGAGGGGGTCTCCGTTCCGGCTCAGGGAACGCCAGATGCCGAAGCCGGACAGGAAGATAAAAATATCCACAGAACCAATGGTGTACCACATGGTGATGTTCAGATGCTGGTAGAGCTGAAGGCTGCTGTGGTAATAGAAATAGTGTCCGTAGACCACGATCAATATGGCAATGCCCATGAGCTGGGACTTATACCGGCTGATACGGTCATAAGGGTTCATAAAAGTTCCTCCCGGAAATGTTCTCGGGAGGATTATAACAGATTGCAGCGGAAAATGCAAAACTGAACCATAAAATTGCACTGGTGCGGGAGCACCTTGCTTCGCCCTTTCGGGGAGAGGTGGCTGCTGAAGGCAGACGGAGAGGGGTGAGGCGGGTAAAAAGTAAAAGTGAGAAGTGAAGAAGTTCGGTGGCAATCCGTATTCCCCCTCTCAGTCAGCTACCGCTGACAGCTCTCCCCCAAGGGCGAGCCTAGACGGGTGCAAATTTGGTAGTTTGTGCGTTTTTCATGCCCAGTGCAAATTTGCAACCCTGTACCGGCGGGCGATTGATAATCGCCCCTACCGAATTTGGTAGGTAGTTCGATTCTTGTACCGGTGCGGTAGCACCGAGAGCCTTCTCCTTGAGGAGAAGGTGGCGGCGAAGCCGACGGATGAGGTGTTGCCCGGGCCTCGAACAAGAAAAGGGGTGAGAAAAGATAGCGTGGACACCTCATCAGTCAGCCTGCGGCTGACAGCTTCCCTTCAAGGGAAGCCTCTGGCTGGTGCGAATTTGGTGCATTCTTACCGTTTTGCAGCCTCCCGCATCCGTTGTTTATCCTTTCGTATGTTCCGGGCGAACATACGAAGGCCAATGTGGGCTGCTGCCATAAGGGCAAAGACCACAAACAGCACCGTCACCGGAGCTCCGCTGCCGCCCTGGCTGTGCAAAAGCCAGCCAAGGAATCCAGACACCAGCGCCAGCACCAGGGTGGTGATTTTGCCTGCTGTCAATATGGGTGCGTCCCCAATGGGAACCTCCTGCACAAGACCGTGGGTATCCTCCCGCAGCATTGCCTGGGCATCCCGGGCCTGGCCGAAGGCTACCGCCAGATCATCCTCTGTAGTTTTAGAGGTTGCGGCCACAAATTGCCGATAGGCTCGGCTGTCAGAAACGCCTTCTTCCAGAGGGGCCTGCCAGTTTTTTGTTTCTTTCTTAAACATGGTTTGTTCCTCCTTTTCGTCTAGATATAAAAAGTGGGGAATCACATCGTATTTGGGCAGGGGCAGCTCGGAAGCTGCCGTGGCCATCCGCTCGGTTAGTTGAGAAATGTTTTCGATGGTGGAAATCTCGATCTGCTCTGCGGTCTGAAGCAGGGCATCTAAATCCTTTTTCTGCTTCCGAAGCCAGAGCCGATACTGGGGAAATATCTCCTGAATGGCATCCGGCTCCTGCTGCATCCGGGAGATCTCCTCCATGGTGAACCAGGCTCGCCGCAATAGGGCAATGTTTTGCAGCCGCTGTAGGTCAATTTCGGAGTATTCCCGGTATTCCCGGCCGTTTTTCAGCTCCTTTTGGGGGGCAATCAGCCCTTTTTCCTCGTAGAGCCGCAGGGTTTTCCGAGAGAGCCCTGTCTTTTCACATACTTCTTTTAGTTTCATGGTTATTTTCCTCAATGTGGTGGTAGTGTACTGGTGCGGGAGCACCCAAAGCCTTCTCCTTGAGGAGAAGGTGGCGGCAAAGCCGCCGGATGAGGTGTAGACCGGGCTCCATAACAAGGAAAATGTCGCAGTGATGGCAGCAGAACACCTCATCAGTCAGCTACCGCTGACAGCTTCTCCTCAAGGAGAAGCCTCTGGCCGGTGCAATCCCCTTTATTTTTTCCTTTCCTTCTCCAGATCCTGCTGACGCATCCGAAGGATCCAGGCCTGCCGTTCCTTCCAGGCGGCGTAGCCACGGATGGCGGCGTATACAAGGGCACCCAGAATCATCATCCAGAGGGCCACAATGCTGGCAGTGGGCAATTCCCGGGTGATACCAAAGGTCATAAATACCCGCATGGCGTAGATGGCGCAGAACACCACAATGCCCGCCAGCATGACCCAAAAGCTGATCCGGCTGAGGATCTGGAGCACCTTGGGCAGATGCTCCTCCTCTTTGAGCACCTTATCCTCGTTCCAGTTGGTCTCCTCCACCTCTTTGATTTGGCCAAAGGTGATGGCGTGGTTGTTGATCTTGTCCTGATCCAGCATAAGCAGGGTCTGACGATAGGTTTTCTGTCGGGATTCCTGTAGCTGCTTTTCCGGGTTTTGATTCATGGTTCTGACCTCCTCTTCTATCTCGTCCAAATAGCGGAATCGGGGATTTACATCCCACTGGGGCAGGGGGAGTTCCCGGGCGGCCTGCTCCATTTCCTCTGTCAGCTGGGAAATATCCGCCACGGTGTCGATTTCAATCTGTTGGGTCACTGCAATCAGGCCATCCAGATCTTTTTTCTGATTCTGGAGCCACTGGCGGTACTGTTCGAAAATCTCCGGAATGCTTTCCGGCTCCTGCTGCATCCGGGAAATTTCCTCCATGGTGAACCAGGCCCGCCGCAGCAGGGCAATACGCTGGAGCTGCGCTACATCCGCCTGAGAATAGTTCCGATATTCCCGTCCGTTACGCCACTCCTTCTGGGGCGTAATCAGGCCCTTCTCCTCGTATAGCCGGATGGTCTTTCGGGAAAGCCCTGTTTGCGTACAAACATCCTTTAGTTTCACTGGGATCACCTTCTTTCATCCCCATTATAGTATTGGCCCCAGGGGCCATGTCAAGAGAAATTGCAAAATATTTGCAGTTTTTCGCCCCGTTTCCCCAAAGAATCAGAATCCCGGTTCCAAATCGGGGCGGTCTATGGTAGAATAGGAGGAGAAACCCACACAAAAGGATGAAAAACATGATATACCCTAATATGGAACAGGATTTTGCCCGTATTCCGGACGAAATTCTGGAACGGGCCGCCCAGACCCTGACGGAGAGCCTGGAAAAGGCGGGGATTTACTACCGGCTGTTTCAGCGGACAAAAACCGCTGCATCAGCTCGCTCCAAGCTGAAAGCAAAGAATTACACCGATGGAAAGCGGATGCAGGATTTGTTCGGTATCCGCATTGCGGTTTATTTTCAGGACGATCAGTCCCTGTGTCGCCGGATTATCGAGGATCATTTCTCTGTGGTCAGTGTCACGGAGGATCGCCACGATGCCACCACCTTCAGCCCCACCCGGCTCAACTTTATCTGCAAGCTGCCCATGCAGCTGCGGCAGATGCTGCCGCCGGAGATCTATGAAACTTACCCCATTGATGCTACCGTGGAGATCCAGCTCCGCACCGTATTCTCGGAGGGCTGGCATGAGGTGGAGCATGATCTTCGCTACAAGGCCAAGTCCGACTGGGAGGGCAGTGCCGACCTGAGCCGGGCCCTTAACGGGATTTTTGCTACGCTGATTACCTGCGACTGGTCCATGCTGAATATCTTCGACAAGCTCACCGACCGGAAGTACCGGGAAAAGGACTGGGATGCCATGCTGAAAAACAAGCTGCGGATCCATGTGGAGGAGGAGCCCTTATCCGAGGCACTGACGGAGCTGCTGAACAGCCGGCCGGATATTGCTGCGGAAATTTATCAAATCGACCGCTCCAGCTTGCTGGATTTTCTCACCGACAGCCGATTTGATACCCCCAGGCTTACCCTGAACAATCTGGTTTACATCACCAACGCACTGCTGATGCACTACCCGGAGATCACCGCTATGACACCCCAACCCCTGATGGATGCGGTGGAGGACTGCGCCAGAAAGCGGTAACAGCCTGAAAATATTTTTCGCAAACGAAATATCTTGAATTTCCAATAAATTCGCTGTATCATATAAGAAAAAGGAGGGATTCCATGCCGCTGTCAGATCAGGAACGCCAGGAGCTTCAGAGGCTCAGACAGGAAAACCAGCAGCTGAAAAAGGACTATGCCGCCCTGAATGTGCGGGCAGGGAATTTTGCCCGGGAGTCCTTCCTGGTGGAGCTTTTGGGCAAAAACCAGATCACCCACGAGGAGTATGAGGCCGGACTCCAGGAGCATGGACTCTGCTTTGAATCAGACCGGTTTCTCGTTCTGGGCATTGGCGTGGATACGGATGTGGCCACCATGCTGGGGGAGGAAGCTGCCAATCTGGAGGGTATCCGCTATGTCCGGTTTCTCATCCGCAATGTGCTGGAGGAGCTCATTGGCGAGAAGAATACTTGCCATGTGATTCTGGTACGGGGCAAGCTGCTGGCTCTCGTTAATCTGAAAGAAGAACCGGAGGATGGCCTTGCCTCGGTAGTTGCTGCGGCCCAGAAGGCCACGGTGCTTTTTGAGACCTACTATGATGCCATTGTGAACTTCTCCGTAAGCCGGGTACAGCAGGGTTACGACCAGATCTATCGGGCCTATGACGAAGTGACGGATTTGGAGCAGTACCGCACCATGGCGGGGGACGACAGCCGTGTGCTCCAGTATGATATGCAGACCGAGGCCCATCTGCCCAAGGAGCGGGTGGAGCATTTTGAGTTTGAACATGCGCTGGGCAGCTATATCCAGTCCGGGGACTATGAAGCGGCCCGAACCCTGGTACATAAGATGCTCAATGCGGAATTTAACCATTCCCGTCCTACGGTACAGGTATTTATGATCCGGGCCAACGGTATTATCAACGATATTCTCCATGTATTCGACAGCTTCGAGGAGTATTTCTCGCCGGAGTTTCTGGTGGAGCTACAGGCAGGCCCCAGAATTGTCAATGCCAACTCCCTCAGTGAGATTTCCCGGGAACTGGATGACATCTTCGATGCCATCATTGCCCGGCAGCAGGCAAAGGAGCAGGAGCCCGCCTGGATCCAGAAGGCGGTGGAATACATCGACGAAAACTTTGCGGATCAAAATCTGAATGTGGCCAATGTGGCAGATGCCGTGGGCATCAATCCGGTGTATCTGTCCCGCATGTTGAAGCAATACCGGAATATTCGCCCCCTGGAGTATATTCATCAAAAGCGGATCGAACAGGCCAAGATCCTGCTGGGGCAAGGGGTCACGGTGAAGGATACCCTGACCAGGGTGGGCTATTCCAGTGCCCTCACCATGAATCGGGCCTTCCGAAGATTTGAAAATACCACCCCCGGTGCGTTCTACCGGGAGAAGTTATAAAAACCATCGGCGAATTCGTACCGGAAAATGTGGTACGAATCCGCCGATGTTTGGTTTTGGAAAAAGATTAAGCGTCGATGTATGAGAGCATTTTTTCACCAGCCAGATAGCCGCTGGCAAAGGCCCAGGCGAAGTCATTGATGCACTCCAGCTTTTCGCCGCCCTGATTGATATACCGGTTGCCAATGGTGTCACCGGCACAGAACAGGCCCTCTACCGGAGCGCCATGGCTCAGCACGTTCACATTTTCGTCTGCATCCAGACCGCCGAATACGCCGTCGGTGGCCATGTGGCTCCGAATGGCGAAGAAGGGGGCCTGGGTGATGGGCTTTAAGTAATTGGGCAGCTTGTAGAAATCATCATCGTGGCCCTTTTCACACAGCTCGTTATACCGACGGACGGTTTCTACGAAGGTTTCGGTGGGAACCTCCATTTTTTCTGCCAGTTCCTCCAGGGTGTCTGCCACGAAAACGTGACCGCCCTGGTATTTTTCTGCCTGACGGAGCTGAGTTTCCTTATCTGCGGGAGCACCGCCGGGGCCGCCGGGGCCACCGGGGCCGCCATGTCCGCCGGGAGGGCCAAAGGAGACTGCCTTTGCAAATTTACCATCGGGGCCGGGGATGCCCTCTCCAATATTCCGGCCGGAGCGGTTTACAACGGGCATATAGGGGGGCTCGCCGGGGGCATCCAGCAGGGGTTTGTCCAAAATGGTGAAGGAGGCGCAGCCCGGCTGCCGAATCTGTGCCCAGATGGCAGATTCGCTGTTGACGGACTCATTGATCCAGCGTTTGCCCTCTTTGTTCACCTTCAGGGCATCCCCCTTGTCCACCAGCAGCATCATGGGGCCATTGACCCCCTTGGCGATCATGCCGCCCAGATAGGCTGCGGCCACGCTGTCGTAGTCCACGGAAATGCCGGCATCCTCCGCCATGGTCACATGGTCGCCGGTGTTGCCGGGCATCCGGTGGCCATTGGCATAGCCGTCGGCGTAGTAGAAATTGGGCAGGGTCTTCTTCAGCACCTCGCCGTAGGAAATGTTGCCGGTGGCCAGGAGACAGGCTTTGCAGGAAATGCGGATCTCGCCGCCCTCGTCCTGGGCAACGACACCGGTAACCCGATTTCCGGTTTTCTGGAGCTTTTTGGCGAAGCATTCGGTGAGGATCTCCACCCCCAGATCACGGCAGTGCTGCTCCATGTTCTGGGTTACAAACCAGCCGGCATCCCGGCCGTCCTTTTTGTTCACGGTTTTCTGACCGAAGGGGCTGACAGCCACAGCCCAGTCCGACATATCTGCCCAGGTGCACATCCAGTCGAAGCACTCCGGCAGAGCGTGGAAGGCGTTGGCGATCAGGTGGGGATCCACCTCCCAGCGGCAGGTGTTGAGTGCAGAGCGGATGTAGTCATCCATCTGGTCGGGAATTCCCGCATCCTTTTCCATCTGTGTGGAGAACAGGCGAAGGCCCTGGGCGAACTGGCTGCCGCCGCCCAGCTTGGGCAGCTTTTCCAGAAGGATGACCTTCTTGCCACCTTCGGCTGCCTTGGCAGCGGCGATCAAACCGGCAGCACCGCCGCCGATGACGGCCACATCACAGGTTTTTTCCACCGGAGCATGGTGGCGAATCTCCTTTGTGTAGCTCTGGGGGAAAATAATGCCCAGACGGCAGGCATTGGCGCAGGCACCGCAGGAGCGGCATTTCTCGGGATCAATCTGGTACTTGAGACCATCGGAAGCGATGGCACCGGCGGGACATACTGCGGTGCATCTGCCGCAGTTGATACATGGCCCCTGAATGTAATAAGACATGATGGTTCCTCCTTCATTTTCTTTTTTGCAAACAGTTCGTATGCAAAAGAATTTACTTCCATTGTACTCCAGTACACCAGGCCGCTACAACTGTCGCTTTGCGAACAACAAGTATCAATTTCGAAACTGACCCATCAGGAACCCAAAAAAGTTGAAAATTGTGCATTCAAAATAAAAAACCGATGCTTGTGTAATCCCGGGCTTTGGGCTATGCTGGAGACAGCATCTTATAAGAGAAGGGAGTTATGACGGTGAAAGGAACATTTACCCCGGAAGCGCTGCTTTCCCGCTGGGAGGCCCGCCGGGAGATCCAGAACATTATGGGCAAGCTGACCCAGAGCTATCTGATGATGGAGGAAGCCCAAATCTATGACCGTTGGTGGAGCCATGGCGAGGATGTTTGTCTGGGTATCAACACCGGCTGGTATCAGGGCCGGGAGGCCGTAAAGGGCTATTACGAGGCCCTGGGGGAGAAGATTGCGCTGGCCAGTGAGATCATTGCAAAGACCTTCCCGGAGAAGCTCTCCGGAAAGACCCGGGAGGAGCTCTACGGCGTGGGCCAGCTGGGCGTAAAGCCGGTGGATACCTTTGTCATCGAGATTGCCGGCGATGGACAGACTGCCAAGGGCATCTGGAGCCTCCACGGCACCTATGCGGATATTACCCCCTCTGGCCCGGTGAGCTATTGGGACTGGGGCTATTACTGCGTGGACTTTATTCTGGAAGCGGGCCAGTGGAAGATCTGGCACATGCAGTATCTGACGGACATCAACAATCCCACCGGATCTGACTGGGCGGGAGAACACACGGTGTTCCCGGAGGATAAAAACTTTATGGCCATGAAGGATTTCCACTTCCCGGCGCCCAATGTGCCCTGCACCCTGCGGGAGAACTACTATCCCGGTCGCCCCTTTACGGAATCGCCGCCCCTGCCGGAGCCCTATGAGACCTTCGGTGAAACCTTCAGCTACGGAATTTGAGAGGAGGGAAAGACCATGATGAACGCAAGATATACCGACGAAGAATTGGTGGTTCGCCTCTGGGATAAGGAGGAGATCAAGGATCTGATGAGCCGCCGGTGCTACTATAAGCAGAACGATTGGCGGGAGCGGGAGCTCCGGGAGCTGTGGGTTACCACAGAGGATTACAAGGCTTCGGCATCTCTGGCCAACAACCTGGGCTACTTTGTGGGTATGGAGGATATCCATAAGTATTATGTAGATGGCATTGCGGAGAAGCGTCAGCATCAGCTTTCCCTGGTGCAGAAAACCCGGCCGGAGGCACAGCTGGGCAACTCGGTTATGAACGCCCACACCTACCATACTGTGATGGTGGAGCTGTCCGGAGACGGAAAAACTGCCCGGTATCTCTGCTATGACCACGGCCATCAGACCGATCCCCAGGAGGATGGCGCCGCCAAGGGCTACTGGACCTCCGGTCATCTGCTGGCAGATCTGGTGAAGGAAGATGGTGTCTGGAAGATCTGGCACATCAAGGGGATGCACGACCTTTCCATTCCTGCTGCGCCCGTTCCGGGGGCACAGATGGGCTTCGGCGGCCCCCCGCCGGAGGAGGAGGGCGAAGGTGCGCCGCCTCCCGATGATGGCCCCGGCCCCGGCGGCCCACCCAAGATGCCGGATATGGGCCCGGATCCCTACGAGGACGACTACGGTACCCCCACAGTGGCAAAGCCCTATGTGGTGAAGTGGGCCTGGAACGACCTTCCCAAGCAGATGCCCAATACCTATACCCCCAACGAGAGCTACGATCCCAAGCTGAGCTATGGCCCGGAGGGCCATCCGGATCAGCTCCGTTCCTGGCGATAAGGAGGCAGCGACATGGCAAAAGAACTTACCTTCAAAGAGCGGCTGCACAATGCCCTGGGCAGCCAGCAGTGTGAGAATATCAAGTCCACCCACAGCTATCTCCACGGTATGATGTATTCTGCCGAGGAGTGGGATGGAATCTGGAATCGGAGCAAGGATGCCACCTGGGCACACTCCTTCGGCCGGATGGTGGGCTTTGACCAGGTCTGGTGGGACAGCGTTTGTCTGGTGGATCCCGGTGCCTATCAGCAGTGGCTCCGGGCGCTGGCCTCTGACCCGGAGGTGGCCCGGAAGGATCCCCGTTCCATGGGCAAAAATGCCTGCCACGCCCTTTCTTCCGGTGTGGTAGAGGTGGCGAGGGACGGCAAGTCCTGCCGCAGCTCCTACATCACCCCCGGCCCCTTCGTCATGGGTGGGGAGAACTCCCTGGTTTCCGGTGGGCGGATCCTGAACGAGCGATATGGCTCTGACTTTGTGTACAATGGCGGGCGTTGGGAATACCTCCACGAGCAGGTTTGCCCCGATGGTTTTATGGATTACAACAATGGAAACTGGGCCCACGACCGGTATGAGCAGTGCCTGAAGGGCCGCTTTACAGAGCCCGGCTACCACAATCCCCCTCCGGTGACGGATCCGGGCCCCCTCCATGTGGATTACGACACGGTTCAGACTGTCCAGAAAACCGTCTACTGGCCGGAGTCCTACGACACCCTGGACGATGATAACTCCTATTCCCCCGGTAGAAACAATCCCAATAATTTCTGATCCCGAAAGGATGATACCATGGTTACAAAAGAAATGATCGACAAGCTGGAGCGGGATGCTGTTTCCTACTTTGCCGCCTCCTCCAGAGTCAGCTTCGAAATTGAAAACCGTCAGGAGGAGCTGGCGGGCATTTTGAAGGCATATCAGGGCCTGAACGATGCCTCTGCACAGGTACTGCGGCAGTATTTTCTGAAGGGAGGCAGCGAGAAATGACCAACGAAAGACAGCTTGTTATGATCCATAAACTCCTCCATGAGCAGATTAAGCATCGGCAGGACGATTTAAAGGATCTTCAGAAGGAACAGGTCAAGGCCATGGAGCAGCTGCTGGGCTGTCTGGCCATTGAGGAAGGCTTTGGGGATTTTTGCAAAAATCAGACCCCGGCGTTTTTAGCAGAGGCCCCCAACACCTGCCCCACCCAGGAGGAAATCGAGGGGCTGAAGGGGCTGGGCATCACTGCCCTCAGCTTCCCCTGCATCCGGGTTGCAGACAACGGGAAAAGCGCCATGGGTATGTGGCTGGCAGAAACAGCCGCCGGAACTCGGGCCATTGCGGCAGAATTCCTCCATTGGGGCACAGAGTGGAAGCTGTGGAAGCTGATTCTGGAGCCCTCCTCTGATAATCTGCCTCTGAATCCCTACGAGAGAAAGTACCCCGATCCCAAGGAAAAGCCTGCTGAGCCCGTAGGTTTTGGCGGCCCTGGCGGCCCTGG
>CAZFXB010000032.1:7349-15029 GCA_964522835.1 uncultured Oscillospiraceae bacterium | reverse complement strand
CAGCAAATCAGAGGCTGAACGGCTCCTTAGTTTTTGCAATAACTCAGGTCCGGCTTTTATTTTGGGGGTGGTAGGGGCAGGAATATTCTCAAGCTCTCTGGTGGGACTGTTGCTCTACGGAGCCCATGTGGTGGCCTCAGTGCTGGTGGGGCTTATTTTTCGCAGGTACGGAGACCCACGGATCCACAATCAAAATGGCATTTCCGTTTCTCATTCATCAGCTTCCTTTTCTCTAGCCTTTACAGAAGCCGTGAAAAATGGGTTTTCCGCCACCCTGAACATATGCTCCTTCGTCATATTCTTTACAGTGGTCATCAGGATGCTGTTTTTGACCGGGGTTATTACTTATCTGGCAGGCTTTTTTAGTTGGCTCCTCTCCGACCTGGGGGTAAGGGAATGGGTGGTAGAGAGCATCTTAACCGGGCTCATCGAGATGACCAGTGGTGTATGGAGTCTGCGGGATATGGCGGCCTCTCTGGGGAGCCGACTGTGTATGGCTGCTTTCATTCTGGGATGGGCCGGACTGTCGGTTCACTGTCAGGTACTGTCCTTCATTGGTTCCTGCGGACTCTCTACCAAAACCTATTTCTTCGGAAAGCTCCTCCACGGTGTAATCTCCGCTGTTTTGATTTTCCTTCTATCACAGTTTCTCCATTGGGATGCCCCTGTATCAAAATACCTGGCAACTCAGGTCAGCACCATTGCAGGACTGCAATTCCCCCAGGCCTTTATTGTGTCGGCTATGACCGCTCTGGCAATTTGGGTCATACTAACTGCGATTTCCCTTAGGCATACCAAAAAAGAGTATAGAAAAGCCAGCGGATTTGGTGTATAATAGTCCTAATTACAGCTTCGGAGGATATGGCTATGCTATTTCGTAAAGATATTGAACCCCGCTGCGGCTACTGTACCCACAGCCAGCCCGCAGAAAGCGGCACCGTTATCTGCCGAAAAAAAGGGATTTGTCCCGAAACAGGCCACTGCCGCCATTTTCGATATGCCCCCTTGAAACGTGTACCTGCCCGGCATAAGATTGTAGATTTCTCAAAATACGACGAAAAAGATTATTCTTTGTAATGATAGAGGGATTCAGCATCGAACTGAATCCCTCTTTTTTGTATAAAAAACCGCAGCGGTTTTCCGCTGCGGTTTTATGTACAAATTACTCTTTGGACTTCTCGATCTTGTTACCGATGAAGTTGACAAGATAAATGCCGAGACAGACAACAGCAATAATGCCCCAAACAGTCATCATAGAAGCGGAGCCCTCCAGCCAGTACAGACCGACCAGACCCAGAGCGGCCAAACCGATAATGAACAGGATAATCATGTTTTCACCATCCTTTCCAACCTTGATTTAAAGTATAGCACCAATTCCGTGCGGTGTCAACAAAAACAGGTTAAAATGAAAAAAGAAATTTAGACAAAAAACATAAACCGTATAAATTCGAACTAAATTAGATGGCGTCCAGAGCCTGGGCAATGTCAGAAATCAGATCTTCCTTGCTCTCCAGGCCACAGCTGAGACGAACCAGGTCGGCGGTGATGCCGCAGGCCACCAGCTCTGCATCATTCATCTGACGATGGGTTGCATTGGCAGGATGGAGGCAGCAGGAACGTGCATCGGCCACGTGGGTCTCAATGGCAATGAGCTTCAGGGTCTTCATAAAGGCCTCTGCCGCAGGACGACCGCCCTTGAAGCCGAAGGAAACTACGCCGCAGGTGCCGTTGGGCATATATTTCTGAGCAAGCTCATAATACTTGTCCCCTTCCAGACCGGGGTAGGTAACAAAGCTGATCTTGGGATGGTTTGCCAGGAACTTGGCTACAGCCAGGCCATTTTCGCAGTGGCGAGGCATACGAACATGGAGACTCTCCAGTCCCAGATTCAGATAGAAGGCATTCTGGGGAGACTGAATGGAACCAAAGTCACGCATGAGCTGGGCGGTACACTTGGTGATAAAGGCACCCTCCAGGCCGAATTTCTCCGCATAGGTGATGCCGTGATAGCTGTCATCGGGCGTAGTAAGACCGGGGAACTTATCTGCATACTTGAGCCAGTCAAACTTACCGCTGTCTACAATGCAGCCGCCTACAGCAGCACCGTGGCCATCCATATACTTGGTGGTAGAATGGGTCACAATGTCGGCTCCCCACTCAAAGGGACGGCAGTTTACCGGGGTTGCAAAGGTATTGTCGATAATGAGGGGCACACCGTGGGCATGGGCAGCCTTGGCAAACCGCTCAATATCCAGCACAGTCAGGGCAGGGTTGGCAATGGTCTCGCCAAAGACAGCCTTGGTGTTAGGCCGGAATGCGGCCTCCAGCTCTTCATCGGTGCAATCAGGAGAAACAAACGTAAACTCTACGCCCATCTTCTTCATGGTGACAGCAAAAAGATTGTAGGTGCCGCCGTAAATGGTGGAGGAAGCCACCACATGATCGCCGCAGTTGGCGATGTTAAACACAGCGTAGAAGTTGGCAGCCTGACCGGAGGAAGTCAGCATTGCAGCAGTACCGCCCTCCATCTGGCAGATCTTCGCAGCCACATGGTCATTGGTGGGGTTCTGGAGTCTGGTGTAGAAGTAGCCGGAAGCCTCCAGATCAAAGAGCTTACCCATATCCTCGCTGGTGGCGTACTTAAAGGTGGTACTCTGAATAATGGGGATCTGACGGGGTTCGCCATTTCCAGGGGTATAGCCGCCCTGGACACATTTTGTTTCGATCTTATAATCAGGCATGTTTGCCCTCTCCTTTCGAATTGCCAAAATAAATTACGAGAAATACTTTAACATGATAAAACGCCAATGTCAACCCAAAGCCACACTTTCTGCGGTAAGTGGCTGAGAAATATCCACAAAATTCAGGCCACTGCTGTCCCCTTCGATGGTCAGCACCACAGATCGAATGGAGGATTGATCGGTCAAGCTGGTGACAAGGGCCCAGACTGCGCCCCTTTCAGACTGCTCTGTGCCATCTGACGGGATAAAATCCCGGGATACATCTACATAACACACGTTTCCGGACATACTAATGCCCAGCAGCTCCGTTCCGTAGGGAATCGGATTATAGAAGCCCTGGGGAGCCTCAAATCCAATGGCCGCCTGTGCCACCGCTTCTGCCAGTGGCTGCACAACGGTCTGCTTGACACGAACCGGGACGCCAAAGGCTTCGCCGCCCTCGTTTCCCAGAACGTATACATTGATATCCAGCTCTGTGCCGCTGGCACGCAGCAGTCCCACAGAGCCCGAATACCGGTAAATAGGGTTGCGGAGGGAGAATACGCTACAGTTGGAAACCGTTTTCCCCTCCTGCAGCAGCTGAACCCCGTTGATATGCTCCAAACCTGTCAGCGTGTTCACCAGACTATATATGGCGGTATATGCCTCATAGGGTGCATCCGCATAAGCAGAAAAGAAATCCTTGGACAGGCTTACAGAGCAGATGCCCCCCTCTGTGGAGACCTCTAAAAGCTCTGTGTCCCTGGGAATGGGGGAAACCAGTGCATCCTCATGGGGGCCCTGCATGAGCTGACGAATCAGATAGGTTTCGGGGGATTCATTCTCACTGAGGGTGACCTCACGGGTCTCAGGAACCAGATATCGACGGGATGCGTCCGGGAAATACAGCGTAAAGACAGACTCTGTCTCTGAATTAAAGCTGTTCTCCAGCAGGTAGTTATCCGGGTCGATCTCCATACGGATGGAGCCCATTTCATCCATCACAATAATATGATCCAGATTGAAATAATCACAGAGTGTTTTTGCAAGGCAATAGGCTTCGATGGAAAGCTCAACCCCCTGGAGGGTGAAGAATCCCCCGTTCATGGTGATCTCCAGACCATCCTCCCCCTCCTGCTGGGCGATCATTTTCGTACCGTCCGGGAAGGGAGAACGGAGGTTATCCCTGCTGGGGCCTGCAAAATACAGCTCCATAAGCTGAGCCAGGGTAAAGAACTGCACTTCACGCTGTTCCCCTTCTACCGCAATAGTGCTGGTGAGCTGATCCGTTCCCTCTACACAGTAATAGAACATTAGGCTCTGGGTTTCTCCCGCTTCCCCCTTGGCCGCTCCGCAGCCGGTGAGAAGCATTGCAATCAGCAGAACAAAAGAAAGGTATCGCTTCATGGCTCTCCCTCCCATTTCAGCAGCGGGAAGGTAACTGTAAACCGGGCGCCGCCCTGGGGCCGATTGGCCGCAGTCACAGTACCGTCGAACTGTTCGGCAGTCTCCCGCACGATAGCAAGACCCAGTCCGGTGCCGCCGGCTTCACGGCTTCTGGCTTTATCTACCCGATAGAAACGCTGGAAAATACGCTCCAGCTCCGTTTCCGGGATACCAACACCGTTATCCTCCACAATCAAAATTGCCTTGTCCCCTTGAGAATAGGCAATAAGGCGAACCATACCGCCCTCCTGAGAATATTTGATGCCGTTTTCCGCCAGGTTCAAAATCAGCTGGAAAATATCATCTTCCCGGGCCAGAACACAGCAGTCGTCCTCAGAGGATTGCTCAATGGTGGCACCCTTTTCTCCGGCGTAAGGGGTCAGCATACGAACCGCTTTTTTGCAACACGTTCCCAAATTTACCGGCTCCGGTTCAGAGGGAACAAACTGTCTGGAATCCAATGCGGTCAGGCTCAGAAGCTTCGAGGTCATTCGGGTCAGCCGGTCGGCCTCTCCGGAAATATCCTGAACAAATTCCCGTACTGTTTCCAAATCCATGTCGTTCTGTAGGATGGAATCGGACAGCAGCCGCATGGCCGCAAGGGGGGTGCGGAGCTCATGGGATGCATCCGACACAAACTGCCGTCGGCTCTGCTCCGTCTCCTGCAGCCGATCGGTCAGAGCGTTAAATTCCCTGGCCAGTACCGAAAACTCATCCTGCCCCTTAACCTCCACCCGATGGGCATAATCACCGGCCCGAACCAGGCGGATGGACTCCAGTATGGAATTATTCTTTTTCATAACAATAAAGCCGAATATCAGATAAACGGCCACAGCAACAAGAATGGTGATAATGCCCATCTGCACACCATTTCGCTCAATAGAACTCAGCAGAGCAGCCTGCTCTCCATCCCGTTCCAATACATAGACACAGCCGATGACTGAATTTCCGGACATAACCGGCATAGCGCCACAGCTTTGAAACTCGGTTCCTGTATAAGAGGAGTGAAACGCATCATTTCCCAGCAACGAAGACACGATTTCCGGATAAAGGGCACAGTAACCCACGGGACTGCCCACAGGATCTGTGGTGTAGAGCACGGTGCCGTCGTCATCGGTAATCAGCACCATGCTGGCATCCACATCCCCCAGCACATTCATAACCTCTGTAACCCCGTCTACCGTTAATTCCTTGGAAGAATTCAGCGCAGAAGCAATGGTCTCAGCCTCGGCGATGATCTGTTCATGCTTGTAGGAAAAAATCATATTTTCCGTAATATTGATGGGAATGGCAGCCTGTATCATCAGCAGCACGACGGTAATGACCAGTATGGCCAATACCACCCGCATCAGCAGGCTGTGAAAAAACTGCCGGGCAAACTGTTTAAGCCTTGAAGTAATAACCAACGCCCCATTTCGTCATAATATACTCCGGCTGGGCAGGAACATCCTCCAGCTTTTCACGCAGTCTGCGAACATGGACATCCACAGTACGGATCTCACCCTGATACTCATAGCCCCAAATAATATCCAGAAGGTTTTCACGTGAATAAACATGGCCAGGATTCTTCATCATAAGCTCCATCAGGTCAAATTCCCGGGCCGTAAGCTCCACAGGCTTGCCGTTTTTATAGGCGTTACGCTCGCTGACATCCAACGCCAGATCGCCGCAGACGATCCGATTGGTGTCCTCCTTCTCCTCTGCGGGGCTGCTCCGGCGAAGCAGTGCCCGGATTCGTGCCTTCAGCTCCAGAATATTAAAGGGCTTGGTGAGATAGTCATCGGTGCCCTGTTCAAAGCCAATCAGCTTGTCCATATCATCGCCCTTGGCTGTCAGCATAATAATGGGCACATTGGAAAACTCCCGGATCATCATGCAGGCTTCCAGGCCGGTTCGCTTGGGCATCATAATATCCAGAATAATCAGGTCAAAGTTCCCGGTTTTCGCCAGCTCCACAGCCTCTTCTCCGTCATAGGCTGCTCCCACCTCGTAACCGTCATTCTCCAGGTTAAACTTGATGCCTTTTACCAGGAGCTTCTCATCATCAACCACCAGAATTTTCATATATATTCCCCACTTCTATCAGATTTCGGATGGCCTCAAACTTTTTATCGCCGATGCCCTCCACATTTTTCAGTTCTTCCACAGCGTGAAATCCGCCGATCTCCTCTCTATAGCTCAGAATACGCTGGGCCAACACGGCCCCAATGCCCGGCAGTGCCTCTAGCTGCTGTTCTGTGGACTGATTCAGGTCTAAGCGCCCTGTTACAGCAGAATCTGCCTCGGCCGTTGGTTCCTCTTCAGAGCCTGCCGCCGGCGCTTCCGAAGGCATCGCAGCTAAGGATGGTTCCGGAGTTGCGTGTATCACTGTGGTTTGTACGGTGTTCCTTCCAAGGAAAAAGCCTATCATCAGGGAAAGCAATGTTAGCGTAACACCCATGGCAGCTAACTCGATCTTGGTAATTCTCATGGCTGCCACTTTCCTTTCCCACTGATTTATGATATGATAGATAACACCAGAATCATTGTACCATAACAGGAGCTTTTTTTAAATGAAAAAATATAAGATTTTCGCAGTGTTTCTATTGATTTCGATCCTATTGTCTACACTTTGTCCTGTTTTTGCCACAGATAATCTAAACGAATCCGACCAGATTCCAACACCGCCCGCCTTGACCCTGGAGGCCAAGGGGGCCATTCTGCTGGACGCCAACACTGGGGACACATTATTCACACAAAACCCGGATGAAATACTCTATCCAGCCAGCACCACAAAGATTATGACTGCCTATCTCACCATGAAATACGGCAATCCGGATGATTACATCACCATTCCGGAGGGAATATATGAGGGCATTCCCGCTGGTGCTTCCTCTGCCGATTTGAAGGCAGGCGAGGAAATGTATGTCTACGAGACTCTTCAATGCCTGATGATCGTATCGGCCAATGAGGCCGCCAATGCCCTTGCCTGCTATATTTCCGGCTCTGTTGCAGATTTTGTATCACTTATGAACGAAGAGGCCGCAGCCCTTGGCTGTGAAAACACTCATTTTGTTAACGCCAACGGACTCCATGATGAGAATCACTATACAACAGCCCGGGACTTATCAAAAATTGCCCTGGCCGCCATGGAATACGACAGGCTTACAGAGATCTGCGCCTCCACATCTGCTGTAATTCCTGCAACCAATGTGTCTGAGGAGCGCACCCTGAGCACCACCAATTACCTTTTGTCCGGTTCTGATTTTCCCGCCTATGGCTATTCCGGTGCTTATGGGCTGAAAACCGGATTTACCACCCCGGCAGGCTATTGCCTGGTTTCCTGCGCCTATTGGGAGGGGATGAATCTCCTTTCTGTGGTGCTGGGGGCCAGTAAAAGCGAAACAGATCTGGAGACACCTGTGGGCAGCTTTACAGAGAGCCGCAAACTGCTCGACTGGGGTTTTTATAATTATGAAACAGCACTGACCTATCAAAACTACCTGGAAACAGAGCCGGAACCGGAACCGGAACC